>JADGHK010000606.1 GCA_019686145.1 Bryobacteraceae bacterium
AATTTCGACGGTAGGACTCGGCCAGGATGTCAATCGCGCCTATCTCGAGAAGATCGCCTCCAACTCGCTCGGCAAGTCCTATTTCCTCACAGACCCTTCGGATCTGGAGCAGATTCTGATCAAGGACGTTAAGGAGCACAGCGGATCCACGGCGATCGAGAAGCCTGTCCGTCCGGTGATCGCGCGCCATTCCAAGCTACTGGAAGGCGTGGGCATCGACAACGCTCCGCCGCTCCGCGGCTACGTCAAGTTCGACGTGAAGCCGACCGCCGAAACGATTCTCACGCTCGAGCGTGACCCGCTGCTCACTCGCTGGCAGTACGGCTTAGGCCGCGCCGCTGTCTTCACGTCCGATGCGAAGAGCCGCTGGGCGCAGGACTGGGTCGGCTGGAGCGGCTTCGATCGTTTCTGGGCGAACGTGATGCGAGATCTTCTTCCACATGCTCACTCGGGAGAAGCCACAGCAGAGTTTGACAGCGCGAACGGCGATCTGATCGTGGACTACAGGCTGGCAAGACATCTCGAGGAGCCGAAGACGATCCCCGACATTTATGTTTTCGGACCCAACGGCTTCCGCCGTCCGATCGAAGTGCGGAAGGTCGCCTCGGGCGCTTTCCGCGGACGAGTTCAACTGGGACATCGCACGGGACTCTTCCGGGTGAGGCCCCTTGAAGATTCACGCGTCTTCCCCGAGGTTGGATATTACCGGCAGGAAGCTGAGCTCTACGACTACGGTTCCAACGAACTCCTGCTCAAGAAAGTCTCTGAGTTTACGGGCGGCCGCCACCAGCCGGAACCAGCCGAGGTTTTCGACACAGGCGGCCGTTCCATCGCGTCGACAATGCGCCTGTGGCCGGCGCTTCTCGCTCTCGCAATCGGACTGAATATCGCGGAGCTCGTTCTTAGAAAATGGAAGGGCCTGCTCGGCGCCTTCCGCCGCTCCTGAATGGACTTGCACCCTATCGGTCATCCGTGATCTGATACCCTTCAATGGCTTCGCATACCACCTCGAGACTGCAAGCAGGCGAAGTGCAGCCGACGCGAGCCCGCTACTGGGTAATCGTCTTCGCTGTCACGCTCGCGATTCTTGCCTACATCGATAGAGTCTGTATTTCGCAGGCAGCCCCGGTCATGGCTCGCGATCTCGGTTTGGATAAGGTCCAGATGGGCTATATCTTCTCCGCGTTCGCTCTGGCATACGCCCTGTTCGAGATCCCCGGCGGGTGGCTAGGCGACTACATGGGCCCGCGAAGAGTGCTCATGCGCATTGTGCTCTGGTGGTCCTTCTTCACCGCAGCTACAGGATGGGTCTGGAATTTCGTGTCGCTCTACGTCGTCCGGTTCCTGTTCGGCGCTGGGGAAGCGGGCTGTTTCCCGAACCTGACGAAGTCCTTTACGACGTGGCTGCCGCAACATGAGCGAGTGAAGGCGCAAGGCATTATGTGGACGTTCGCCCGGTGGGGCGGAGCGTTCACGCCTCCGCTGGTGATCTTCGTGTTCACCTACGTTTCCTGGCGGGCAGCCTTCGCGATCTTTGGCTCTATCGGCATCATCTGGGCGTTCTTCTTTTACCGCTGGTACCGCGACAATCCCGCAGAGCATAAGAGCGTCAATGCGGCGGAACTCGCTCTGCTCGCCGGTTCGGAAAAGATGGCTTCCGGCCACGGGGACGTGCCTTGGGGACGTTTGCTGCGATCGCGCACGGTATGGCTGCTTTGGGTGCAGTACTTCCTGATGAGCTACCCGTGGTACTTCTACATCACCTGGCTTCCGACATACCTGCAGGAGTATCGCCAGCTATCTCCGCAAGAGAGCGCTCAGATGGCAATCCTGCCTCTCCTGTTCGGCGGCTTCGGGAGCCTGTTCTGCGGGTTTATCAGTTCCCACGTCGCCCGGTGGACGGGCAGCGTCCGCTTTGCGCGGCGGCTGCTGGCCACCTCCGGTTTCGTGCTTGCCTGCGGTTTCCTCCTGCTGTCAATTCATCTGCGCGACCCGCTCCTGGGAATGCTGGCGATGGGCATGGCCAGCTTTAGCAACGACCTCGTGATGCCGGGCGCATGGGGCGCCTGCATGGACGTCGGCGGCAAATATGCCGGGACTCTCGCCGGATCCATGAACATGATGGGGAACATGGCCGGATTTGTGGCGCCGGTCGTCGGGGGCTACATCCTGAGAGAGACAGGGAACAACTACAACATCTTCCTGTACACGATGGCTGTTGCGTACCTGCTGGGCGCCTTCTGTTGGCCGCTGATCGACCCCGTCACGCCAATCGACAAAGACGAGAAGTAGGAGGCGGCGGCCGTCGAACTCCCGGATCTCTAGAAGCTGCGCACACCCAGCGAGACGATATCGTCCACACGCATCGTCTCCTTGACGACAAAGGGCTCCCCGTAGCGGACCCCGATCAGATTGCCGTAGTAACGCGCGACGGAGGCAAGGCGTTCGCGAACCTCCTCCTGTTTAGGGAAGAGGCCGGCGGCGTCCTCGCTATCTCCGTACTGCGACCGGTAGCTGAGCAGCGCCTTCATCCGCCGGTCGAACTGGGCGGAGATATCAACGACGAACGAGGGAGTCACGGTTGCGTAGCTGGAGGCATACAGGACTTTGTATGGCCGGTGAGGCTCGGTGTACTCGTCCAGCTTGCGCAGCCCCGC
>JADGHK010000607.1 GCA_019686145.1 Bryobacteraceae bacterium
TCTCACCCGGGATCTGGTTCGATACCACCGAGATCACGCCTCGCCCGCCCAGTGCGATCACGGGAAGCGTGATCGCGTCATCGCCCGAAAGGACGAGGAGCCGCTCAGGCACGCGGTGAATCACGCTCGCAATCTGGGCAATGTTGCCCGACGCCTCCTTGACTCCGACGATGTTATCGATCTCGCTTAACCGGACTAACGTGGCAGGCTCAACGTTCACGCCCGTCCGCCCCTGCACGCTGTAGACGATGATCGGCAGATTCACCGACGAGGCGATCGCCCGGTAATGCTGGTACAAACCCTCCTGCGTAGGCTTGTTGTAGTAGGGCGTCACGGAAAGGATGCCGTCTGCGCCCATCACCTCAAGCTCTCGCGCCAGCTCGATCACCTCGGCCGTGTTGTATCCGCCGGCGCCCGCGAGCACGGGCACCACGCCCTTCGCTTCCTCCAGCACAATCTCCACGACGCGAAGATGTTCGGCCCGCGTCAGCGTAGGGCTTTCTCCTGTCGTCCCGCAAGGAACCAGGAAGTTGATCCCGGCCTCGATCTGCCGGCGCACCAGCGCCCGCAAAGTCGACTCATCCAGCGACTGATCCTGCTTGAACGGCGTCACAAGCGCCGTGCCACACCCCGTGAACATATCGCCTCACCCCTTCATGCCGTTCGGTCCGAACAGAATCTCACTAAATTCGTAGAAGCCCTTCTTGCCAACAATCCATCGCGCCGCCTTCAGAGCGCCGCGCGCGAATCCTTCCCGGCTCCGTGCGCTGTGGCGTAGCGTGATTGTATCGGCGGCAGAGTCAAAGCCGATCTCGTGCGTCCCGGGATGAGCCCCGGCCCTGTTGGCCGCGACGTCTACCGCGCTCTCATACCCGGCTCGTCTCATTTCCTCCACCAGCTTGACCATCGTACCCGAAGGAGAGTCTTTCTTCGTGACGTGGTGGATCTCCCAGCCCCAGGCGCCGTACTCCGGCTCCTTGCTGAGGAGCCGCGCCGCTTCTGAAACCAGCCGGAAGAACACGTTCATCCCCACAGAGTAGTTGGGACTCCACACCAAAGCCGACCCATTCCGCTCGACAAGCTCTCTGACATGCGGAATCTGCTCATGCCACCCGGTCGTCCCCACCACAACCGGAACCCCGGCTCGAGAGAGAGCTTCGATATTCGCAACAACCGCCCCCGGCACCGAAAACTCGATCGCTACATCCACCCCTCGCAGCGTTTCCTTCGATATCCCCGAGCCGCCAGGGTTCTCTTTCTCATCCAGCTTCAGGACAACATTAAACCCATACTCAGGAGCAAGCTGCTCAATCAGCCGCCCCATCTTTCCGTAGCCGATGATCGCAAGGTTCATTCTGCTGTCAAGCCCATCCGCATTCAACTGCTACACCGCCTGCATCCTGGAGCATGATTCAAAAACCGCCGGATCAAGCTCGCTGAAGAACTCATCGTGAAGCCTCTGGATTGCGTCACCCAGATCGGTCGAATCCACAACGAGCGTAAGGTTCAGCGAAGATGCGCCTTGCGAGATCATTCGGACATTGATATCTCTCAAAGAACCGAAAACTCGAGCCGCAATGCCGGGAGTAGAGCTCATTTTGTCCCCGACCAGACAAATGATTGCCTGATCCTTCTCAATGCTCACTTCGGCAATCTGCCGCAGCTCTTCCGCGATCGCTTCCACATGCTCGCATGAATCGACCGTGAGAGACACGCTGACCTCGGATGTCGCAACCACGTCCACCGGCGTCCGGTATCGATCGAAGACATCGAAGATCTTCCGGAGGAACCCATACGCCATCAGCATTCGAGCGGAACGGATGTTCATGACCGTGATGTTGCGCTTGCACGCGATTGACTTCACGGGGTTCGTACACGGTACCGTCTCCGAGATGATCCGCGTGCCCTCCTGGTCTGGCCTCCGGGAATTGAGGATCAGAACCGGGATATTCTTCTCGATCGCGGGCATGACTGTGTACGGGTGCAACACTTTGGCGCCGAAATAGGCCAGCTCCGCGGCCTCGGCGAAAGAAATAACCTTTACCCGATGTCCGCCGCTCAGAATCCGCGGATCGCAGGTCAACATGCCGTCGACGTCGGTCCAGATCTGGATTTCCTCCGCGCCAATGCCCGCCCCTACAATCGAGGCCGTAAAGTCGGAGCCTCCCCGGCCGAGCGTCGTGGTGATTCCGTCCGTCGTCGAGGCAATGAAACCTCCCATCACCACCACTTTCCCGTCAGACGCCAGCGGGGCCACCCGCTCGGCCAGCAAGGCATACGTCTTGTTGAAGAGCGGCAGAGCCTGCGTGTGGCGCCCGTCCGTGATGATGACGTCCCGCGAGTCGATATGCTCGGAGTTCATTCCGGAGCGCTTGAGAACCAGGGTTAAAATGCAGCTCGACAAGCGTTCGCCGAAGCTCGACACCGCATCGATGTGCCTCGGCTTCATCTCGCCCGCAGCCGCGACTGCGTCCAGTTCCGCCCCAAGTTTTACAAACAGCCCGTTGACTTCGCGCTCAAGCTCAGGGACATCCTCGCTTCTGACTACCGGCCGGCTCTCGTCGAGATGATACTGCTTCAGTTCCTGAAGTGCCTGCTGGACCTTCTCACTGCGCCCGGCAGCCGCTTCCGCACCGATTGCCAGCAGC
>JADGHK010000608.1 GCA_019686145.1 Bryobacteraceae bacterium
TCGCAGGAACGAGGGCTCGGAGATAATTGCGGCATCGCCGTTAAAGCCCATCAACCGTCCAGCCAGCGTTCCGTTGACTCCGCCGAACTCCTCGTCGACAACGCTCTCGACGATCAGGTCTCCCTGCAGCTCGAGGCCCAGATCTGCAATCGCCTCGGCGACGAAGAGATTTGTCGCAACACCGCATTTCATGTCGTTTGAACCGCGGCCGTACATCCGGTTCCCCTCGATTTCGCCACCGAATGGGTCGCGCGTCCAGGGCTGAGAACCCACCGGAACAGTGTCCACATGGCCCGATAGCACGAGCGATCGGCCGCCGCCAGAGCCAGCGCGCCGCGCCGCCACGTTCGGGCGGTTATGGTAGTCGCGCCCAGGCCAGAACAAAGGATGCGACGACAGACCCGGCGCCTCGTCCAGCTTGTACATCACGGGATCCCAGCCGCACCGGCGAAGGAAAGCAGCGACGTACTCCTGGCACGCCAGCTCTGCGCCAGCCGGCGCGCGGTTCTCCGACGGAATGCGGACAAGATCCTGCGTAATCTCGATCAGCCGCGAACAGTGGGCGGCAACATATTTCTCGAGGTCGTATTCTGCAATCGGCTTCAAGGCAGTTCAAGGCTCCTCGTCGGTTGGCGGAAGGCTTTCGTCAGCAAAAGCAGGTACACAAGCCCGATGCCGAGCCACGCAAAGCCAACGAGTTTCGCATTCGCACTCAGATTCAACCATACATAGGTGGAAACGATTGTCCCTGACGCGGGAAAGATCAGATTCGTCCAGAAGTGGCGTCCGGACCTCTGTCCCAGACGCAGGTAATAGTGCCGGATCACGCTAAGGTTGACCAGGATAAAGCCGACGAAGGCTCCGAAGTTGACCAGCTCGACCAGAAGCTGGAATCCGGCAATCAGCGCTCCGAAAAATGACAATGCTCCCATGAGCAGAATACTGCGCGACGGGGTGGCATAGCGCGGGTGAATGTAGCCAAACAGGCGCTTGGGCAGGAGCCCGTCCCGCCCCATTCCGTAGAGCAGCCGCGCTGCGCCCGCCTGGCTTGTAAGCGAGCTTGCGACACCGGCGACAAGCAGGACGAACGTCGTAAAACCAAACAACGTGCGGCCGCCAATTAGCTGGCTGATATCCAGGATCGCGGTCTCAGCGTTGCCGAACGGCTTTCCGAACGGCCACACGATGGCGGCCAGATACACGATCAGAAAACACAAGAGCGTCTGCAGAATGCAAACAGCCACTGTCGCGAATCGAATGTCTTTCTCGGGATGCCGCGACTCCTCCGCCAGCGTGGAAACGGCATCGAAGCCGAGATACGATAGCGTGGCGATCCCGACGCCGAGCATCAGCGGACCTACTGCAAATGTCTCGGCATTGAAGATAGCCCGCGGCTCAATCAGAGCCGAGACGCCTGAGCTGCCCGCCAGATATGACACGGCAAACCCGACGAACGAAAGCGCCGACACGGACATCAGCGCCATCATGATCTGGTTGGCGCGGACCGTGACGTGAATGCCACGAACATTGGTAATGGTGACGAAGGCCGCGAACAGGAACGCCCAGACGGGGTATGGGATCGACGGGAAAATGCGGGCCGCCGTAATCGAAACATAGACAGCACTGAGCAGCGGCACCAGCACGTAATCGAGCATCATCGACCAGCCCGCGAGAAAGCCGACTCCCTCGTGGAGCGCGTTGCGAGCGTATGTGTAGGTCGACCCGGCCGCCGGATAGGCGGCAGCCATCTTGCCGTAGCTCGCTGCCGTGAAAAGCATCGCCACCATGGCTGCGAGGTAGGCGAGGGCCGCGTGTCCGTTCGAGGCCTGTTGCACGATTCCGAACACGGGATACGCGGCCGTTGGCGTGACGATGACCAGACCGTAGAGGACCAGATCGAAGCGGGTGAGGACGCGCCGAAGCTGCTGGCTTTCTGTTTTTGCCTCGTTCGCCGACGCTGCCATTCCCGCTCCTTTCCTCTTTCTCCAACCGGCCTACCAGATGTACTTGAGCGCAAGCTGAATGCTTCGCCCCGGTCCTGCCTGATCAATTCTTCCGAAATTCGCGTCCGTCATGGTAGTGCGAACTCGAGTGAAGTTGACCTGGTTGAACGCGTTGAACAACTCAGCCCGGAACTGGAACCGCGTCTCATTCCACACCACGAAGTCCTTCAGGACGGCGAAGTCGGAGCTGGAGAAAGCGGGACCCGAGAGGATGTTCCGGCCGGCGGAGCCATAATGCCCGCGCTCGGGGAAGGCGAAAGCGTCCGTATTGAAGAACTGAGCAATCATGTCCGCACGGGAAGTATGCTCCCGGGCGGCTTTCGCAATGAGATCGGGGTGCTGAGCGCTGCCTCCGCAGATATCGGCGCCGAGAGCGATATCGTCGCCGCTAAAGAACGTCAGCGGGTAACCCGACCGGGCGCGGTGAATACCCGAAAGGTTCCAGCCGCCAATCAAGCGCCGGAAGAAACCCGGCCGGCTCTCGATGGGCGTCCAGTACCAGGAAACGGCGAGGGTGTGGCGGGCATCGTAATCGCCTCGTCCACGGTCCGACCTGAGATCGTACGGATTTGAGATGCAGCCGCCGAGGGTGATCGTCGAGCTGTCATCGATCGCCTTGCCGTATGTGTACGAGGCCAGAAC
>JADGHK010000609.1 GCA_019686145.1 Bryobacteraceae bacterium
CAGCGCTACTGCAAATCATTTGCAGTAACATTTCGATCATACATAAGGCGACCAGTTTGGTCCAGTATTTTTTTTGTAATCCCTCCGGGATCCAGCGCTCGAAGACACCCCCGGCGCGACTGTGGACGCCGCTCTTTAGTTGCAATCCGGTTGCGACGTTGAACTTTTGCGGATTGGGTGCGATTTCATTGCGGGTATCGGTCATCGCCCAACCGTATGAAGCATGGATGTAATGTCTGATGCGCTGCAGCGTCCAACGGTATGCTCTCGGTGCTAAGAGGGAGGCTTCTGGGAGCGCTGACGGCCGTGTCGCCGCTGGTCGGCGTGGCATCCGTGCTCCAGGTTGTGCTCGTGGGCGCGCCCGCGGCGGTTTTCCTCAAGTTCCTCGCGGGATCGGTACTTGCCGTTCTTGGGATGCTGCTGCTGTTTACCGGCATCGACCTTGGAATCCTCCCCATGGGCAGATTCATTGGCGCCGAACTTCCCAAGAAGGGTTCGCTGCTGCTGATTATCGGGGTAGCTTTTGCTCTAGGTCTCGCGACGACGGTTGCGGAGCCGGATGTTCTTGTTCTCGCCAGACAAGTCGAGGCGATTTCGTACGGCGCCATCAACCAGCGAGCGCTCACTTACCTGATTGCCGTAGGGGTCGGCCTGTTCGCAGCGCTCGCGCTCCTGCGCGTGATCTGGGGATTTCAAATGACCTGCACACTGGCAGCCGCCTACTCGGTTATGGTCCTGCTGTCCTTCTTCTCCGTCGAACTCGTTCCGCTGGCGTATGACGCCGGCAGCGTGACCACCGGGGTGTTGACCGCCTCGGTCCTGCTTGCGCTGTGCCGCGGTCTCAGCTCGGTACTGGCTGAGCGCTCCGCCCTGTCAGACGGGTTCGGACTGCTGGGGCTCGCATCGATAGGGCCGATCATCGTCATTCTGCTTCTGGGACTATTCCGGTGATCGACACGCCGTTCCTGACCGAATTGAAGAACTCGGCGTTGAGCGTCGTCCTGGCGGTGCTGCCTCTGACAATTTTGTTTCTTGCATTTCAGTTGCTGTTTCTGAGATTGCCCTGGAAGGAGGTGTCGCGCGTCCTGGCTGGCACGCTCGTGGCGTCGGCGGGACTGTTTCTGTTCCTGCTGGGAGTCAGCATCGGGTTTCTGCCCTTCGGCTGGGCCATCGGCGAGGCGCTGGCGTCGCTGCCCGCGAAGTGGCTGCTCTTGCCGTTCGGCCTCGTGCTTGGATTTGTCACAACCTGGGGGGAGCCGTCCGTACGCATCCTGGCGCACCAGGTCGAAGAAGCTTCCACCGGGTCAATCCGGTTCCGATTCGTACTCTATGCAGTTTGTGTCGGTGTCGCAGCGGCTGGTGGGGTCGGGCTGCTTAGAATCGGGTACGGCATTCCGCTCCTGTGGCTGCTCGTGCCCGGTTATCTGCTCGTCCTCTGTATCATTTGGCTGAGCAACAAGTCCTTCGTTTCAATCGCTATCGATGCAGGCGGCGTAGCGACCGGCCCCGTGGCGAACACATTTCTTCTGACGCTCGCTTTCGGCGTGTCCTCTGCCATGGGTGATCAGCAGCCGCTGATTCACGGGCTAGGCCTGGTTTCTCTGATCGCTCTCGCGCCCGTCATCTCGGTTATGGTGCTGGGCGTTCTCGTTAGACGGAAAGAGCGCTAAAAGGAGGAGTTCTGAATATGTTGAAGGCCTCTCTCATTGTGAGCATTGTCCGCAAGGGATGGGGCAGCACCGTAATGCAGGCGTCGGTACGAGCTGGCGCGCGGGGAGGCACAGTGCTTTTCGGACGTGGCGCGGGCATCAACGAACAGGAAAAGATCTTTGGTATCGCGATCGAGCCCGAAAAGGAAATTGTGTTGACGCTCGCCTATTCGGATCAGATCGACAGGATTCTCAACGAGATCGTGCGCGCGGCAGAGTTGGATTCGACCGGCAAAGGCATCGCGTTCGTTATCCCTGTTGAAAAAGTCGTGGGCGTCGCGCAGTTCATGACCGAGAGGCCGGAAGAGAGGTGAATCAAGGCGCTACGAGCGTGGCCGTGCCATCGCAGTCAAATCCACTTTTCGATCCATTCAAAGGCCTCTTCCTGCATAGCGGGCGTAAACGAGTGCGGGACGTCGTGAAAGGCAGCTTTGAATCTCTCAGGCGCCCCCGCCTTTGCATAGATTTTGGTTAGCTTCTCAACCGAGCCTTTCATGCCAGCCATCGGATAAAGGGAGTCTTTCGCACATTGCTGCACAAGCAGCGCCCCCGGCGCATGTAATCCCACAGCATCGGGAAGATCGAGAGCCTTGTACAACCCGGGAACGTAGATCATCCAGGTATGGTGGCGGAGGTGATTGCGAAGCTGAGACCGGAACTCCGTCATCCAGCCGGTGATGCAGGCAACCCGAATGCGGGGATCCGTGGCGATCAGGTGGCCCGTTCTGAGGCCGCCGATCGACAAACCCAGGCATCCGAGACGCTTTGGATCGACGTCCGGGCGGGTGCACAAGTAATCGAGGCTCCGCCTGTCATCCCAAACAAGAAGACCGGGCCAGGTTGCGCCGGCGGAAAAGATGGTCTTCGCCGTCAGATGCTCGAACTCGCCGCAAATCCGGTCTATACGCCTGATCCACTCGGCCGAGTTTGG
>JADGHK010000610.1 GCA_019686145.1 Bryobacteraceae bacterium
CCAGTCTGCATGGCAGAGCATCTTCACAGCCGTTCAGGAGCGCGCGGGCATCAAGCACTTCCAGGGAGTAGCCGTACAACCGATGATTCCGCTGGACGGCTACGAGCTGATTCTCGGAAGCAGCATCGATCCCCAGTTCGGTCCTGTGCTGCTGTTCGGCGCCGGCGGTCAACTAGTCGAGGTCATCAGGGATAACGCACTCGGGCTCCCGCCTCTGAATACCACGCTCGCCAGGCGAATGATGGAGCAGACTACGATCTACAAGGCGCTGCAGGGCGTCCGGGGACGCAAGCCGGTCGATCTCGCAGGACTTGAGCAGCTCCTCGTTCGGTTCAGCCAGCTCGTTGTAGAGCAGCGGTGGATCCAGGAGATTGATATCAATCCGCTGCTAGCTTCCCCCGACCGCCTCATCGCGCTCGATGCCCGAATCGTGCTGCACAGTCCGGACACGAGGGAAGAAGATCTGCCCAAGCTGGCGATCCGGCCTTATCCAGCGCAGTACGCGCAGCCCTGGACGATGCGGAACGGAGAAACAGTGATGATCCGGCCCATTCGTCCGGAAGACGAACCATTGCTGGTCCGCTTCCATGAGACGCTCTCCGACCAAACCGTCTACTACCGCTACCTGCAAGTGCTGAAGTTCAGCCAGCGAGTGGCGCATGAACGTCTGACCCGTATTTGTTTCATCGACTATGACCGGGAGATGGCTCTCGTGGCCGAGCGCCAGGATCCGGCGAACGGTGAGAAGTCGATCATCGGCGTCGGGCGGCTCCGCCGTTTGCATGGCGTCAACAGCGCCGAATTCGCCATGGTCATCAGCGACGGCTTCCAAAACCAGGGACTCGGGCAAGAGCTTCTGAGACGTCTCATTCAGATAGCTCGTGACGAGAAGATGGACTCCGTTGTCGCAGAGATCCTGGCGGACAACGTCCGCATGCAGCGTGTTTGCGAGAAGTTCGGCTTTCGCTTGACGCGGAATCTTGGAGACCCGACGGTGAAGGCCGGACTGATGCTGACCTGAGGCGCTCAGATCGGAAGCTCGGCGTCCCGGCGGTCGTAGTTGCGAGCGTAGTAGTTCTGATACTCGCCCGACTTCACTCGCTGAACCCAGTCCTGATGCGTGCAATACCACTCGATTGTGCGCTTCAGGCCTTCTTCGAAGCTGACTTGTGGAGTCCAGCCCGTTGCGCGCGTTAGCTTCTCGCTCGAAAGGGCGTACCGCCGGTCGTGGCCGGGACGGTCCGTGACGCTTGTCATGAGGCTTTCGGGCTTGCCGGTAAGCTGCAGAATCCGCCGGACAACTTCCCGGTTCGGAAGCGAGCAGTTTCCGCCGATGTTATAGACTTCGCCAAGTGCGCCGCGCTCCAGCACTGCGAGAATCGCCCGGCAGTGATCATCGACATAGAGCCAGTCGCGCACCTGCATGCCATCGCCATAGATAGGCAGCGGCTTATCCTCCAGGGCATTGGAGATCATCAGCGGAATTAGCTTTTCCGGAAACTGGTACGGGCCGTAGTTATTCGAAGCGCGCGTGACAACGACAGGCAGTTTGTAGGTCGTGAAGTACGAGAGGGCCAGCAAATCTGATCCCGCCTTGGAAGCTGAGTAGGGGCTGCTGGGACGCAAGGGATAGTTTTCGTCGGCCTCGTGCGGCGGCTCGATGCTTCCATAAACCTCGTCGGTGGAAACATGGACGAAGCGCGGAACCTTACACATCCGGGCTGCTTCGAGGAGCGAAAAAGTCCCGCGCAGATTTGTCTCAAAGACAGGCTCCGGGGAAAGGATACTGCGGTCGACGTGAGATTCCGCAGCGAAATGGACGATCGCGTCCGGCCTCTCCTCCTCCAACACCTGGATCACAAGGGCGGAGTCACAAATGTCGCCACGGACAAACCGATATCTCGAATCATCCGACACCTCGGCAAGATTCTCGAGATTCCCCGCGTAGGTCAACTTGTCGAAATTGATAACCCGCTTTACCGACGAGCGCAGCAGTAGCCGGATGAAGGCGGAGCCGATGAAGCCCGCGCCTCCCGTAACGAGGAGTTTCATTTGTATTGCGTTTCCCAGTCGTATTGAATTCCGTCGTGATTATAGGGGATCCGGCCTTCGTCCTCCGGGTTGTAGAAGCGGTCGGTAAGGTAGACCAGAAGCGCCGCCTCCGGGCCAATGACCTTGTACCCGTGGCCAACACCGGGAGGAATGAGAATCTGCCAGGGCCGCAGGACTCCGACGTAGAGAGTGTTCCGTAAACCAAACGTGGGCGATGAGGGACGAAGGTCCACCAGCGCCACTTGCAGCATGCCCGCGACAACGGTCCAACAGTCCTGCTGGTACCGGTGGTAATGAAAGGCTTTGATAGTGCCTGGGAAACTGAGAGCGGCAGAGACCTGAGTCGTCTCGGTGCGATACCCCGAGATCAACCCGCAACCCGACCGGCTCACCTCAAGAAAGTAGCCACGATCGTCTGGCCAGAGCGTGATTGGCTGAATCCGAACGCCGTCAATCAAGTCCGGAGACTCGGGGGTCCGGATGATCTTGCCGATTCCTTTCTCACACGTCGGATATGCAATCTCCACACCCGCCGCAGGTTCCGCGGGCGCCATCCCCACTGCCTGCCCGGAACTCATAC
>JADGHK010000611.1 GCA_019686145.1 Bryobacteraceae bacterium
GAGTGCGGTCCGTAGTTGCTCTTGAGCGACTTGAAGTAGCCGATGAAGAGCGTCGCCTGCTTCCCGTCGGAGACGTAAAGACGGTTGACAATGCTGTCCGGGCGAAGATACTCGTAGACATCCTGAGGCAGGTCAAACTCCTGCTCGACTGTCCAGGATCCCAGCGTGCGCGGAATCTGTTCGAGGCGCGGAGTTGCCGGAGGAACCTCTCCGATATCCGCCAGCAGAAGGAGCGCGCCCTGGACGACCAGCAGAAGGCTGATCAGTTGCACCCGCCTGTCTAATAGGAACTTCATTTCGAACGGCTCACCCTTTCAAAAAGCTGGTGCATCGCGATGTACATCGCGCCGGATAGAATCGCAATGACGTAGCCGGACATGGAGTGGAAGAGCCCATGGGCCAGATCGTGGTTGTAATGTCCTACAACACCGGTCAGAACGATTCGAAAGGAATTGCCCAGAATTACGACAGGGACGAGCAGCAGCAGCAGTGCGATCCTCATCCGCAGCCGACGCACGAAGAAGTAGTTGTAGACGAGGGCAAAGAAGCTGAGCGTGATCAGAGACCGGATGCCGCTGCACGCTTCCACAACGGACAGCCGCTGCCCCACCATCTCGAGAATGTTCCCCTCACGAAGAACCGAAAAGCCCAGCAGCTCCAGAAAGTTGGCCGCGAGAATGCTTGCCAGGATCTGAAGGGGAAAGGTAATACGCTCGTAGACGAAGGTCGGGGGTGGCACCATCAGGAACAGCAGGCCTAACGGGTATGCCAGCGTGCGGATGGCTGCAAATCCCTTCAAGGTGATCAGGATGCCAAACAGCGACAGCAAAAACGCGGTCCTGCTAAGGAAGGTCCAAGCTCCAAGCGAGGCAACCACAGACTGAACAGCCGCCCAGAGCAGAAGCGCAAATCCCCACCGGCTACCGTTGTCCTTCAAGCGGGTGAAGGAGTTCCAATCACACGAAATCATGTACCCGGCGATGATCGGGACAAGGAATCCGTGCCCCATATCCGCGTTCTCATCAAACCAGCTCCCGCCCATGCTCCACAGGATGGGCGCATAGGTGGCGACCAGAAGCAGGAAAAGCCATGCGAGACTAATCCAGCTCCTTTGCGTCTCCGTTTGGCTTCGATTCTCTGTTGCCTCGTAGATCATCGCACCCTCTAGCCCTGATTCTGGTAGCGGTAGTAGTATTCGGTTTTGTATTTTGTGAGTTTCCAGTCGTTCAGGACAGTTCCCAGTACCGTGATCCCGTTTTCGGTAATCAGGGATTGCGCTTCGCCGGCGGAGAGCTGGTCGGTCACGCCGGAGCGGAGCACGAGAAGGACACCATCTGCGAGCCTGCCCAAGATCCTGGCGTCGGCAAACAAAAGCACGGGCGGAGTGTCGACCAGTACGATATCGAAACGCTCCTTCAGGTGCCGGAAGATCTGCCGCATGAAATCCGTGTGCAGGAGCGGGACTGGATTGGATGTTCCTTCAATATTCCCAAGCAGGCTCAGCCGCTCATACTCGGTCGAAACAATGCTTTGATCGATTTTCTGCGGGGTGATGGAGTCGGATCGAAGCAGCGACAGAAGAGTCGTTTCCGGTTTTACCTTGAATGTCCGGTGCAGAGTAGGACGGCGCAAATCCCCATCCACCAGCACGACTCTGCGCCCGGCTTGCGCAAGCGCGATACCGAGATTCGCCGAAATCGTCGTCTTTCCTTCGCCGCTGTTCGGGCTGGTGACGATCAGCGACTTTGTAGCGCCCCGCGAGCCCAGCAAAAAGGCAGCGGCGCCGTGGAAAGCTTCCGTAAATAATGGATCTTCCTTCGCCGCCGTGGTAAGCACATCCTCCTGCTCAACTTCAGCCTTGATCGATGGCGCAGCGAGCCGCCGCAAACGAAAAGGCTTACGTGAAGGCGCAAGCGAGACGGCGGGTATGACGCCAACTTCCGGTACTTGCAGAAGCTGAGGCGCAATTCCCGGGCGCTTGACGCTGCGATCCGAGACTTCCTTCAGGAAACCGACCCCCGCAGCGGCGAAAAGCCCGAAAACGCAGCCGAAGGCGATATTCAAACTCGGCCTGGGCTTATAAGGCGCGGCCGGCGGCCCGGTCGGTTCGACGACACGCATTACGTTGGAGCTCGCAAACCCGTTGAGGCTGCCTTGATTTGCCTGCAGCATCAACGCCTCATGCGTTTGCCTGGCGATTGCTGCCTCCCTTTTCAGGGCGTTGTACTCGGCCATCTTGCCGACCTGCGCCACGACCTGGCGGGACTGCGCCGAATAAGCTGCGGACAGAAGGTTCTCTTTCCGCTGCGCGGCTTCGTACTCCGTCCGGACACGCGCAATGATGTTTTCCACCTCACGCCGGAGGGCTGCTTCGGCTTCCTGCAGCGCAGCGTTGGCCTGGATGACTTTGTAGTGCGCCGGCGTCATCGTTCGGCGAAGCTCCGTAAGCGTCGCTCTCAGCTCGGATATCTTCGTCTGAAGCCGCTGAAGATTGGGATCCTCGACCAGCTCGACGAGCTGCTCCGGCGGAGTCTTTGTCAGCAGGTCAAGCCGGCTTTGCTTTGAGATCCTTTCGGCTTGGACTGCAGCGAGCTCGGCTTGCAACTGGCGAAGTTTGGAATCCGCC
>JADGHK010000612.1 GCA_019686145.1 Bryobacteraceae bacterium
ATCCTGACGTATCCAAAGGCTTCGGACGTGCAGCAAGCGGCGAAGGACGCACCCCTGGACCGGATTCTCGTAGAGACAGACGCTCCCTATCTGGCGCCGGTTCCGAACCGGGGAAAGCGCAACGAGCCGTCCTTCCTCGTTCACACTGTTCAAAAACTTGCCGATCTGCGGGGAGAGCCGGTGGAGACGATCGCCGCGGCGACCACCGCAAATTGGGTGCGGATCTGTTTGCCTGGAACTCGGGCAAACGGGTAAACTGGATCAATTCCATGGGTTACAGCAGGCTTGGGCAGACACTCACCGCCAGGGAAGTATTTCATCTGGTGCGCGAGGATCTCGAAAAGGTAGAGCGCGAGATTGGTCTGGAATCGATTGCGTCTGTCGAGGCAGTCTCGCGGATCGCCCAGTACATGCAGAAAAATGGGGGGAAACGGCTGCGCCCGATCCTTGTGCTTCTCTCCTGCCGTCTGCTCGGGCCGGCAAGCGAAAGCGCGGTCCGCATGGCCGCCGTTGTCGAGCTGATCCATACCGCCACGCTGGTTCACGACGATGTCATCGATACGGCCAGCACACGGCGCGGCAAGCCCTCCGCCAACGTGCTCTGGGGCAACCACACATCCGTCCTCGCCGGCGACTGGCTGTACATGCAGGCCTTCCAGATCGCTCTCCGGCAGCGCAACTTTCACGTGCTCGACATCCTCATCGGTCTCACCCAGATGATGGTCGAAGGCGAGCTGCTCCAGCTGGAGCGGATCGGGAATATGGAGATCTCCGAGGCCGACTACATGGAGCTGATCGACCGCAAGACGGCGAGCCTCTTTTCTGCCTGCGCGCGTCTCGGAGCTTTGATGGGCGGCGGCGACGAGGCTACCGAGGCCAAGCTCGGCGAATATGCCTGGAGCCTTGGCATCGCCTTTCAACTGATCGACGATGTGCTGGACTTCACTTCCCGGGAAAACGTGCTTGGCAAGCCCGTGGGAAGCGATCTGCGCGAAGGGAAAGTCACCCTGCCGCTGATCTATGCGTTGCAGGAAGCAACCCCCGAAGAGCGGCACCTGGTTGAGACCGTGTTGAAGGATGCCTCGTACGACAACATTCCGCTGTCCCGCATCCTCTGCCTCATTGAGAAGTACAAAGGCTTTGATCGAACCAGGGACCGGGCTTTGGAATTCACAGAACGTGCCCGCTCCATCATCCTCGAATTTCCGGACTCGCCATATCAACGGGCAATGGTGGCGATCACTGATTTGATCACCGAACGCGACCGCTGACCCGCCGCCGGTTCCGCAATTTGACAACTCGGAGACCCGCGCCGGAAAATTAAAAATTCCGGAGTTTTTTTCATGGTGTGGTTCCGCCCGTCCAGGTGGCAGTGTCTTGCCGCGCTGGCCGTCCTTTTTTCCTCCCTCGCCTTTGCGCAAAAGAAGGTTGATGAACGGTCGATTGATCAACTGGTGGAGGAGACGATCCGCGAGTGGCAGGTGCCGGGTGCGGCGGTCGCGATCACCTGGGGAGACGACGTTGTCTATCTGAAGGGGTTCGGCGTGCGCGAGAAAGGCCGCCCGGAGCGCGTCACCCCCGATACCCGCTTCGCCATCGGTTCCACGACCAAAGCCTTCACGAGCACGGCTGTCGCAATGCTCGTAGACGAAGGCAAGATGTCGTGGGATGACAAGGTGAGAAAACACCTTCCCTATTTCCACCTGTCCGATCCGTTCGCCGACGAGAACGTCACGCTGAGGGACATTCTCAGCCACCGGACAGGACTGAGCCGGCACGACATGCTATGGTACGGGTCGCCATGGAGCCGCGAAGAGGTGATCCGGCGCATCGGGAAGGTAAAGCTATCCCAGCCATTTCGAAGCGGTTACCTCTATCAGAACATTATGTACATCGCAGCCGGCGAGGCGGTCGCCGCAGCAGCGGGCATGCCGTGGGAAGAGTTCATCCGCAAACGCATCTTCGAACCGCTCGGCATGACCAACTCGGATTGCAGCGTCAGGGACGTACTGAATTCGCTCGACCATGCCAGCCCCCACCGCAGGATGCTCGACCGCTCCGTCCGGGTCATTCCCTGGCGGAATGTGGATAATGCCGGGCCAGCAAGCTCCATCAACTCGAGCGCCAGGGATCTCACGAAGTGGATGCGCTTTCAGTTGAACGAAGGCATGTTTGACAGAAAGCGGCTCGTCTCTGCGGTGTCGCTGCACGAAACACATTTGCCGCACACTGTTGTCCGGATGGATCAGCCGCTCCGGATGCTGACGTCGGAGATGACTCAGTTGACCTACGGGCTCGGCTGGTTCATCAACGATTACCGGGGGCACGCGGTCCTCTCTCACAGCGGAGCCATCGACGGCTTCCGGGCCAACATTACGCTCCTTCCCAGAGAAAAGATCGGAATCGCGGTACTCACCAACCTTGACCAGCTCAACGTGCCAGAGGCGCTGCGCGACAGTCTGGTCGACCTGCTGCTCGGATTGCCACGGAAGGACTGGAACAAGGAGTATATGGCGCAAGCGGCCAAAGACGAGGCGGAACAGAGAGCGAAAGAGGAGCAGGTCGGCGCCCCGGAGGATTCCGACAAGCCGCCGCGCGACCTCACAGAATACTGCGGCACCTAC
>JADGHK010000613.1 GCA_019686145.1 Bryobacteraceae bacterium
GCTCACGCTGGCCGATGAGGTTTTGACGCCTGACTCATCCCGATTCTGGCCTAGGGAAAGCTGGAAGCCCGGCGGCCCGCAGCCGTCGTACGATAAACAGTACGTGCGCGACTATCTGGAATCGATTCATTGGAATAAGCAGCCGCCCGCACCAGCGCTGCCTCCCGATGTCGCGCTTAGAACCGGTGAAAAGTACAAGGAAGCCTATAGGGCGCTAACCGGAAAGTCACTGTGAACTGGCTGGACATCCTGCTCGGCGGTGTGATTGCACTCTCGGTGATCACCGGCATAACGAAGGGTTTCGCCCGGCTGGGAATCGGCATAGCTGCTGCTGTCGCGGGCATCGTGCTGGGCGTATGGTTTTATGGGACGGCGGGATCCCTGTTTGCTCCGGTTGTCGGTTCGCGATCCCTGGCAAATCTGCTTGGCTTCTTCGCCGTGCTGGTCTCGGCGCTGATTGCAGGTTCCCTTCTTGGGTGGATCGTCTCGAAGCTCTTCAAAGCGGCTGGCCTCGGTTGGCTCGACCGTGCCGTAGGGGCGGCATTCGGACTTGTCCGCGGCCTCCTGATTGCCATCGCCCTCCTAATGGCGATCATGGCGTTCACTCCTGGTCCGCCTCCTTCCGCGGTCGTGCAGTCGCGCCTGTCACCTTATGTAATTGAAGCGGCTTCGGTCCTGGCGGCGATTGCCCCTCGCGAGCTCAGAGACGGCTTCGCCGCAAGCTACGAGCACGTCAAGAAGACGTGGTCGAAGATGCTCCGTAAAGGCGTCCAACGCCTGCCGACACACCAGATCTGACACCAGATTGTCACGCGGCGGCGGTCGAGTCTCTCCGCGCTGTTGCATCCTATACAGTAATGGACCTTCTCATCTTTGATCTGGACGGGACGCTGATCGATTCCCAGCTTGATCTGGCGCACTCCGTGAACGCTACGCGAGATTTCATGGGGATGCCGCCGCTTTCACACGAGCTGATCGCCACGTATGTGGGCAACGGGGCGCCCGTCCTGATACGCCGGGCCATGGGACCCGAAGCATCCGAGGATGATGTGCAGCGGGCCCTCGACTACTTTCTGGACTACTACCGGAAGCACATGCTGGACCATACGCGGCTGTATCCCGGCGTGCGCAAATCGCTTGACCGCTTGCGCGAGCACGGCGTCAAGATGGCGGTGCTCACCAACAAGCCGGTGAGGATTAGCAAGGACATTCTCAACGGACTTGGAGTCGGCACGCATTTCTTCCAGGTCTACGGAGGCAACAGCTTCGAGCACAAGAAGCCGCACCCGATTGGCGTAGAGATGTTGCTGGAAGAATCCGGTGTCGACCGGCAACTGGCGATGATGGTGGGCGACAGCGCGGTGGACGTCCGGACGGCGCGAAATGCGGGCATCCTTTGCTGCGGGGTGACCTACGGATTCCAGCCGGAGGGATTCGAAGAGGAGCCTCCGGATCTGTTGGTGAATCGCATGGAGGAGCTGGCGGACTTGGTTCTCGACCGCAGGCAGTCGCGGCTGGATGCAGCGGGACCGTCGCCGCGATGAGAACGAAACCGGCCCAAGGCAGATTTGCCGCAGCGGCATCCGCCGTTATCGTGTTCTGCTTCTTCCTATGGAATGCGGGAGACGGGATCTATGCTCGGTTCACGCCAGACGATCTGATGAACCTGTACGGGGCATGGTCCGCACCTCTCGGTCTCGTCCTCAAATCCGCCGTCGTTTTCTTTGAGCCTTTTTACCGTCCGGTCGGCGCCCTCTTCTACCGCAGCATCTTTGCGCTTGCCGGTCTGGACCCTTTCCCCTACCGTGCAGTCTGCATGCTCTTCCTCGGTCTCAACATTGTTCTGGCCTACTGGGTTTCCTCCCTCATTACCAAATCTGCCGAGACCGGCTGGCTTACCGCGCTCCTGGGCAGTTTTCATGTGCGGATGTCCGACCTCTACTACAGCTCGGGTACGGTTTACGATGTCCTCGCGTACACGTTTTTCTCTGCGTCCTTCGGGTATTACCTGCGGATCCGGCTGAGGGGAACGCTTCCTGCCTTGTCTAACATCTTTGTGCTGGCCGGTTTGTTCATCCTTGCCCTCGGGTCGAAGGAAGTGGCGATTACGCTGCCGGTATTGCTTCTGCTCTACGAGGCGCTATGGCATCCCCCGAAGGAACTCTCGCTTCGCGCGAGCTTACGGTGGCTAGCCAGGGAAGGCCGCCCGGCAGTGCTCCTCCTGGTCATCGCCGCCATCTTCGCATGGTCCCGCGCTGCTGTTCCTTCCTACGTGGGAAACGAGGCATATACGCCTGTCTTCTCCTGGGAGGTCTACCGCCGCAACTGGCGGTGGTACGTCAGCCAGCTCCTCTTGATGGAGCCCTTCGCCGCCACCTTTCGCTCGATCGCCTTGTCTGTTGCAGCGATGCTGCTGATTGCGCTGCGGCTGCGGTCACGAGCGATGCTCTTTGGGCTGGGGATGTTTCTCATCGGCGAGCTTCCCCTTGCCTTCATTCTCCCGAGAGGGCTGTTTGCCCTGTATCTGCCTCTGTTCGGGCTTTCGCTCTACTTCGCGGAGGCCCTGGTGCGGATCCGCACAGGGATTCAAGTAATACCGGTGCGTGCGTGGGGCCGTCAAC
>JADGHK010000614.1 GCA_019686145.1 Bryobacteraceae bacterium
CAATAGATATTATGATCTAAATGTGACAGATCTCGACCCTCAACCCCCTGCCCGATTCTTCCCCTACCTTATTTGGATCTGAAGGATAATAAATCTAGCCAGGTGTGCCGGTTTCGGTGCGCCGGACGTCCTTCACGAAGGAAAGCAGGTTCATGAAAATCCCCAGCGCTGCGCTGTTCGTCGCCGCCGCCACTCTCCCTTTGTTTGCCTCCGCGTCGGAAATGACACGCCCTGAGGCAGGTAAGCCACCCATCATGAAAACGTCCGAGATCAAGCCCGGCATGAAGGGCGTTGCCTGGACGGTATTTCAAGGCCTCGAGCCCGAGCCTGTTCCTGTTGAGATCATCGGCGTCTGGAAGAACATGTGGGGACCGGGACAGGACATCATCCTGGGGAAGATGGGGGGGAAGGTACAGCGAACGAACGTCGCTGGAGGCATGAGCGGCAGCCCGGTTTACATCGACGGCAAGCTGATCGGAGCCGTTTCAACCCGCATTGGCGCATTCTCGCCCGATGCGATCTGCGGAATCACCCCGGTTGAATTGATGCTTGAGGTGCAGGACTTTGACACATCGCAACCGGCGGACGCCATCGTACCGGATCGTGTCCAGGCGCGCAGTCCGTACCGCATCCCCGGGGACCTCCTCAACCAGGCGGTTGCAGCCGGCGCCTCTCCCAAGATCCTGGATTCTCCGTACCTGACCCCCATCGAGACGCCGCTCGCGTTTTCGGGCTTTCACGAAAGCGTGCTCCGCGAGTTCGGGCCGTTTTTCCAGCAGCTAGGCATCAAGGCGGTGCAGGGCGGAGCAAGCTCCACGCTGCGGTCGCCGAAGCCCGCCCCGGGTTGGGAGAAATCGCTGCGGCCCGGCGATGCGATCTCCGCCGTGCTTGTTTCGGGTGATATGAGTATCAGCGCCCTGGGCACGGTCACCTACAATGACGGCAAGAAAGTCCTGGCATTCGGTCATCCGCTGTTCAACATCGGACCCGTCAACATGCCGATTGCGAAAGCCGAAGTCCTCATGGTCTTCGCTTCCTCTTTCTCACCGAACAAATTCGGCAATGCAACGGAGATCGTCGGCGCGCTTCGCCAGGACCGGCACAGCGCGATCCTGGGAGAACTCGGCGCGACGTCCGAGATGATTCCTGTCGAAGTGACGGTCCGCTCCTTCAACGATGCGGGCGCGGTTCGAAAAGAAAAAAAGGTCTCCTTCAACGTCTTCGTGCAGCAGAAGTGGACGCCCTATCTGATGATGGTGACCCTCTTCAACTGCATCTCCGGCCTGAACGATTTCGCCGAGGAAGCCACCTACCGCCTGATGGGGCAGGTGGAGCTGGATGGCGAGGAACCCCTCTCGCTCAGCACGATGCAAGCGCCCAGCGACCTCCCGATTCCCGCTCCAATGCAGCTTGCCGGCTGGTGGGGTGACAAGTTCAACCGGCTGTTCCTGAACGCCGCCAAGTTCCCGAAGTTCAAAAGCGTCAACGCCACGATCGATCTCCTGCCAGAGCGACGCGTCGCCAGCATTGAAAATGCGTGGGTGGCAGAGAGCGAGGTGGATGCCGGCAGCGAGGTCCCGGTGAAGGTTTTCCTTCGCCCGTTCCGTGGCGAGCGTATCGAGCGTGAGTTTAAAGTGAAGATTCCGACGGGCCTGCCGAAAGGCACGCACCGTCTTCTCCTCAGCGACGCGGACACTTTGAACAGGATGCAGGCTCGAGGCGCATCCAATCGCTACATGGATCTTCAGCAAACGGTATCGCT
Source organism: Bryobacteraceae bacterium (assembly GCA_019686145.1). Taxonomy (GTDB): domain Bacteria; phylum Acidobacteriota; class Terriglobia; order Bryobacterales; family Bryobacteraceae; genus JADGHK01. The sequence continues at coordinate 1,763 of JADGHK010000614.1, forward strand.
CATCAATCAGGAGCGCAGCAACAACAAGCTCTACGTCTCGATTTTGCAGTCCAGGCCAACCGTCTATTACGACGATAAGACGCTCCCCAGTCTGCCTGCTTCCGTGCTCAATGTGCTTCAAACGGGACGAACAGCGAGCCGGGGCTTTACCGCTTCTGCGGAGACCGCACACGAGCAGTTGGAGATCCCGTTTGACCAGATCATCAGCGGAAGCTTTTCGCTAAATATCACCGTACGGTAATCATCGGAAGAAACGCGAATCCATGCGAACGATTCTTTCCCTCTGCGTCGCAGCCGGCGCATTTCCCCTACTCTTGCCCGCCGTTCATACCCAGCATTGGGTCCAAAGCCAGCGGGATGACTTCAACAAAGGAAGCTTGAAAAAGATCTCTCTCCGCAGTGACGGCCGCTTATCCCTTGCACCCACCGTCAAAGAGCTATTCGATCCTTCCACGGCGTACCTGTGGGCCATCGCCGAAAACTCCAAGGGCACGATCTACATCGGCGGCGGCGGTCCTGGCACTGCGAGCGCCCGGCTCTTCGAAGTGGGTCCGGACGGGAAAGGGAAGGTACTCGCGGAATTGCCCGGGCTTGAGATCCACGCCATCGCGATTGACCGCCAGGATCGCGTCTATGCGGCCACTTCTCCGGACGGCAAGATCTACCGGATTGGAGCCAAGGGAAGCGCGGATCTGTTCTACGACCCAAAGGCCAAATATATCTGGAGCATGGCCTTCAACAGCCGGGGCGATCTATTCGTCGCAACCGGCGATGAGGGCGAGATTCACCGGGTGACGCCCGACGGCAAGGGCTCCGTGTTCTATCGAACGGATGAGACCCACGCCCGGTCCATGGC
>JADGHK010000615.1 GCA_019686145.1 Bryobacteraceae bacterium
GCAGCGGCCGGCTGTAAGTCCCGCTATAATAAACGAAGCTTCTCCTGATGCCTTCCCAGACAACTGTACTCACCACAGCGGTTCCGGCTCACGGAAGGGCGGCTCGCGCCGGAATGCTATCGCTGATCCTTCTCAGCGTGGCGCACTTCTTTATCGACCTCTATTCCAGTGCGATTGGCGCTTTCCAGCCGGTCCTGGTTGAGAAGCTGCGATTGTCGTTGACCCAGGCCGGTTTCCTTGGCGGCGTGCTCGTGTTCTCCTCGTCCGTGATGCAGCCGGTATACGGGCTGCTTTCGGATCGATTCCACACGAAGCTGTTCTCGGCGCTCGCGCCTGCGGTTGCCGGGATCTTTATCGCGGCTCTCGGACTCTCTCCAGGCTTCGAATGGGCGCTCGCGATGGTGGCGCTCGGCGGCGCGGGCATCGCGTCCTTCCATCCGCAGGCGACAGCCTGGGCGACGGCGGGCATCGCGGTCAACCGCGGCCGCTGGATGGCCGTTTTCATCAGCGCCGGAACACTTGGAATGGCGTTGGGACCGACATTTTTCTCTGAATTGCTCCTTCGCGCCGGAGTGGCGCGATCCTGGTGGGCTGCCGTGCCGGGCGTGTTCGTCACTGCCTTGCTGCTCGCATTTCTTCCCGCCGGCGGGGAAGAGAACCGGGCAGGCCGCAAGTTCGACTGGCGGCCACTGGCCGCAGTCTGGAAACCGCTCACGATCCTCTATTTCCTGGTATTCATCCGGTCCATTCTGCAAATTACTTACGCGCAATTTCTGCCGTTGTATCTGCACCGGGAGCGCGGCTTCGAATTTTCCGCAGCCTCGTATGCGCTCTCCCTCTATCTTGCAGCAGGAGCGATCGGGGGCTTTGTGGGCGGGCAATTGGCGGACCGGTTCGGCGGCAGGGCGGTGATTATGATCTCGATGCTCTCCTGCGTTCCGTGCCTGGCGTTGTTCTTTCTGACCACCGGACCGCTGTCTTTGCTTGGCCTGGCTCTCGGAGGGCTGACGCTGCTCTTCACGATTCCGGTGAATGTGGTCATGGCGCAGGAACTCGCTCCCTCGCAGGCCGGGACCGTTTCCGCGCTTATGATGGGTTTTGCATGGGGAATGGCGGGAATTGTTTTTATTCCGCTGGCCGGCTGGATTGCAGATCTGTTTTCAATGCATGTTGCGCTCTTTAGTCTGCTCATTTTTCCGATCCTTGGCTTCTTCCTTACGATGAAGCTGCCGAAGGACGCATGATGAGTACTCCGCGTGCCGTCTGCCTCCTCAGCGGGGGCCTCGATTCCACCACTTGTCTCGCGATTGCCCGTTCCGAAGGCTTCGAATGCTATGCGCTCTCCTTCGACTACGGACAGCGCCATCGGATCGAACTGGAGGCTGCCGCGAGGGTCGCTCAGGCTTTGGGAGCCGTGCGTCACGTTGTCCTGAAGATCGACCTGCGACAGTTCGGCGGCTCCGCGCTGACCGATGATATCAACGTGCCGAAAGGGAGGAGCGCAAGCGAGATGTCTCACGGCATTCCGATCACTTACGTGCCGGCACGTAATAGCATCTTTCTCTCGTGCGCGCTCGGCTGGGCGGAAGTGCTTGGCGCTCAGGACATCTTCATCGGCGTCAACGCGATTGACTATTCCGGCTATCCTGACTGCCGGCCTGAGTTCATTGAAGCCTTCGAGCGGATGGCGAATCTTGCGACGGCTGCGGGTGTGAAGGGACGCATGCGTATCCGCATTCACACGCCTCTGATCCGCATGACCAAAGCCGACATCGTGCGCCGCAGCCTGGAGCTCGGCGTGGACCTCGGTTTGACATTCAGTTGTTATGATCCCGGCCCCGGCGGCCGTCCTTGCGGGCGCTGCGATTCCTGCATCCTTCGGCGGAAGGGATTTGAGGAAGCCGGAATTGCTGATCCGCTGAACGCATAGCTATTTCGGGATCGTGAAGTGGAACGTCGAGCCCTTGCCGGGCTCCGATTCCACCCAGATCCGGCCGTTGTGCCGCTGGATCACACTGCGGCAGATTGCGAGCCCGATGCCGCTGCCGGGATATTCCCTGCCATGAAGCCGCTTAAACGCGCCAAAGATTCGCTCAAAGTAGGCCGGCTCAATTCCGATGCCGTTGTCCTGGACGGAAATCTGCCAGTATTCGCCACTTTCGGATGATGAAACATGGATGCGAGGCGGGTCGGCGCTGCGGAACTTAATGGCGTTACTGAGCAGATGCTCCATGACCTGGGACATTTGCATGAAGTCGGCGAGGACCGTTGGAAGCGGATCGTGGGTGATGACGGCGTGAGCGCCTTCAATCTGTGTCTTAAGGCTGGCCATCGCCCACGCCAGGACCCCGTTCATATCCGTTTCACGAACCGTTTTGCCGGGACTGCTCACAACGCGGGAATACAGCAGAAGATCCTGAACAAGGTCGCTCATGCGCTTGACCCCCTCCACGGCAAACGCAATGTACTCCTTCCCTTCGGAATCGAGTTTCTGGTCATAGCGCCTGGCAAGCATTTGCACAAAGCTTGCCACGGTACGCAGCGGCTCCTGGAGATCGTGGGAAGCCACGTAAGCGAACTGCTGAAGTTCGGCGTTCGCTTGAGAAAGTCT
>JADGHK010000616.1 GCA_019686145.1 Bryobacteraceae bacterium
CTGCACGTACCTGATCGGTTTCCGCTTCTACGCCAAGTTCATCTCGGCGAAGGTGATGATGCTGAACGACAAGCGGGCGACTCCCGCCGAGCGCTTGCGCAACGGCCATGACTTCGAACCAACAAACAAGTGGATTCTCTTTGGACATCACTTTGCGGCCATCGCCGGACCGGGTCCGCTGGTTGGCCCCACATTGGCCGCCCAATTCGGATATCTGCCGGGCACCCTTTGGATTGTGATCGGCGCAGTGCTTGGCGGCGCTGTCCAGGACTTCGTGATCCTTTTCTGCTCAATGCGCCGGGACGGAAAGTCGCTCGGGCAAATGGCGCGGGAGGAGATAGGCAAGGTAGGGGGTTTCACCGCGCTGCTCACGGTGCTGCTGATCATGATCATCCTTCTGGCCGTGGTGGCGCTGGTCGTTGTGAACGCGTTGAAGGGCAGTCCCTGGGGCACGTTCACCATCGCGGCGACCATGCCGATCGCCATCTTCATGGGCCTGTATCTTCGATACTGGCGTCCCGGCAAAGTCCTGGAATGCTCTGTCGTTGGATTCCTGCTGGTCGTCGCTAGCATTTTTGCAGGCGAGTGGGTGGCCGCATCCCCAAGCTTGGGCCCGGTTTTCACGATGGGCGGCATCGCCCTCGCGGTGGCCATCATCATCTACGGGTTCTTCGCCAGCGCCTTGCCTGTCTGGCTGCTGCTGGCCCCGCGGGACTATCTCAGCACGTTCGTAAAACTGGGTGTCGTCCTGATGCTCGGTGTGGGGATTCTTTTCGTCCGGCCGGAATTGCAGTTGCCCCCGCTCACCCGCTTTGTCGAGGGCAACGGTCCGATTTTCGCCGGCAAGATTTTTCCCTTCTGCTTCATCACCATCGCCTGCGGGGCCATCTCCGGGTTCCACGCGCTGATTTCTTCCGGAACGACGCCGAAGATGATCGCCCGGGAGTGGCACGCCTGGCCTATCGGATACGGGTCGATGCTGCTTGAAAGCTTTGTCGCCATCATGGCGATGATTGCCGCATGCGCGCTGCAGCCCGGGGTTTTCTTCGCTGTGAATTCGCCAGCGGGTATTGTAGGAGCGACGCCTGAAGCAGCGGCCGCCACCATTACCGGATGGGGTTACCCGGTGACGGCAGAGGCCATGAGCGAGCTGGCGCGCCACGTGGGGGAGAGCACCCTTTGGGCGCGCACGGGAGGCGCTCCCTCGCTAGCCCTCGGCATGGCCCAGATCTTCACTCAGATTGGCGGCAGCGAAGCGGTCCTTCGTTTCTGGTATCACTTCGCGATCATGTTCGAGGCGCTGTTCATCCTCACCATCATCGATGCCGGCACGCGAGTAGGCCGCTTCATGCTGCAGGATCTGCTCGGCCATTTCTACGCCCCGCTCGGGCGTGTCAGCTGGATGCCTGGCGTGATCCTGTCGAGCGCGGCGATCGTTCTGGCATGGGGCTACTTCCTTGTTCAGGGTGTGAGAGACCCCCTCGGCGGAATCAACTCCCTGTGGCCTCTGTTCGGAATCGCCAATCAGCTCCTGGCGGCAATCGCGCTCTGCGTCGCCACTACCATCCTCGTCAAGATGCACGGCGCGCGCTACATGTGGGTAACCTGTGTTCCGCTGGTGTGGCTGACTATCGTCACTTATACCGCTGCGTGGCAGAAGATCTTCTCGGAAGAGCCTCGCCTTGGATTCCTCGCGCAGGCCAACCAGCTCCAGGCCGCGCTGGATGCGGGCAAGGTCGCGGCGGCAAAGATAGCGGAGACAAACACGCTCATTTTCAACGCACGGCTCGACGCAGCAATCTGCGTCCTCTTCCTGATTCTCGTGACGACGATTCTCATTGATTCTGTCCGTCTCTGGATCCGCATTCTTACGGGGGCTGAGGCGGCGGAAGTCCGGGAGGCGCCGTTCGTGCTGAGCCAGTTGAGGCCGGAGGAGTATTAGGATGAAGCCCCTGCGCGCTTTCATGAGAATCGTGCTTGGCATCCTGAAGGAGCTGTCGGACGAAAGCGCTTACGCCCGTCATTTGAAGGCGCACGGCGCCGTGCACTCCGCGGCGGAGTGGCGTAAGTTCTGCGAGCACCGGCTCAAGGCAAAATATGAGCGGGCGAAGTGCTGCTGAAGCGCTTCGCCAAGGCCCGCCTTAAGCTCAGGAAGTGCTAGACTCCCGTGTGTGCGAACGATCATTGAACCGTTCCGCATCAAAAGCGTGGAGCCCCTCCGCAGGACGACGCCCGAAGACCGGGAGCGCTACCTCGTCGAGGCGGGCTACAACCTCTTCCTGCTTCACTCCGAAGACATCCTGATCGATCTGCTCACCGACTCCGGCACGAGCGCCATGTCGACGGCCCAATGGAGCGCCATGATGCGGGGTGATGAGTCCTACGCCGGAAGCGAGAGCTACTATCGCTTCAAAGCCGCCGTCCAGGATCTGACTGGTTTTCGTCATGTCATCCCGACTCATCAGGGGCGCGCCGCCGAGCGCATTCTCTTCTCCGTGATGTGCCGGAAGGGCCACGTCGTACCGAACAACACGCACTTCGACACGACCCGCGCAAACATCGAGTTCAACGGCGCAGTGGCCGTGGACCTGCCTCTGCCGGAGGCAGCC
>JADGHK010000617.1 GCA_019686145.1 Bryobacteraceae bacterium
AGGGTGGCGTCCCTGACGAGGGAGGCAGTCTCCGAGGGAGGTATGAGCTTTGCGAATTCTTCCGGCGTGACCCACACCGGCTTTTCAAAGCCCCGCTTTCTGAGGATATCCAGCATTCGCTCATAGAGTTCGGTCGCATCCTCGGCGCTCGCCCTCCCCTCCTTCACCCGCCGGGCCCGTTTCCGCGCCTGCCACGAGGCCAGCAAACCGGGGGTGACCTTCCAGAGAACTGCGATGAGAGCTGCAGCCGACACCAGGACCGCACCGTGTCGCAAGAGCCAGGCCCACATCGCTCTAAGCCAGGCGGCGACGGCTTTTTGCAACGTCTCGACCCAGGCGCCGTTGATCCTCCGGCGGCTCTGCTCGGCGAGCCGCAACTGACGGTCAATGTCGTAGTTGAGTACCCAGTCCTGCCAGAAGACCTCGGCCGCGTCGAGGTAGAGAGAGAACCGCGACCAGAATGTCGCGCCCTCAGAGTTCGGGTCGGGAGGAGTGGGATCGAAGGTCACCCATCCAAACCCGTCCAGCCATGCTTCCACCCAGCTATGGGCATCGGAAGCGCGGATCAGGTGCCAGCCGCTGATCGGGTTGTAAATGCCGCTTTGAAAGCCAGTCACGACACGGGATGGGATCCCCTGGAGCCGCAGCATCACGGCCATGCTCGACGCGAAGTACTCGCAATGCCCCTTGCGCCGCACAAACAGGAAATGTGCGAGCGGATCCTCCACGGGCTTCGACAGCAGCTCCGCCGTGTATCCGTAGTTGGTACGAAGGTAACGTTCGAGCGCTAAAGCCTTCTCGGCGTCTGAGAGACGCACAGGCATAACGCGCGCCGCCATTGCCTTGATACGGGGGTCGACTTCCGGAAGCCGGAGATAAATCTCACGGGCGACGGCGCTCAGCGGCTGCACGGAGGGCAGCTTTCCGTTCTTGATGCGGTCCGGGCGGGGCTCGCCCAGATAACTGTACACAACGTATCTGAGCCCCTCCGGGTGCGGGTACGAGATCCTCAGCGCGTCGCCCGCTGTGCGGAAGACCATCGGCGTGCCGATGCGCAGGAACTGCGGGCGCCCTGCGATGAAGAGATAATCGGAGCCCATCGGCTTCAACTGCACCTGATAACCGACGAGCGAATCGAGGACCGGCTGTTCCCCGTCCCGGTTCAGCCTCACCTCGCCGTTCGTAACCTGCAGGGCCTGATCCGGCAGGACGCCGGAGCGGTTGACGGCGCTAAACCAGCGGCGTCCGTCGAACTCGGCAAGAGCCGCTCCCCGCCACTTCACGCTGTATTGGCGCTCCGGACCGAAGAAGCGCACGTGCATCACGGACGTATTCTGCTTCTTCAGCTCTCCGATCTGACCCAGGGTGACCGAGTTGGAGAAACCGGTCAGGTGGTAGCTTTCGGGCACGAGCCTGCGGAAGGCCGCGCGGGCGGTGCGCGGCAGCAGGAAAAACAGCCCGGCCGTCAGAATCAGAATGCCAGCCGACGCAAAGACGCTGATCGCCGTGATCCGGCCTCCAAGACCTTGAACTGCCGAACGCACAGTCCCGCGGGCGTTTTGCATCGAGCGCAGAATTTCCCCGCTCGAGAACGTGGCGACGCTGAACAGCAGGAACATTGCAAGGAAAACGAGAAAGCTCAGGTTCGACGAGAGGATGGAGGCGGCGAGGATCTCCAGAAAAGCCAGCGTCTTCAGGTAAAAGTAATCCCGGTTCGTCCTTGCGGTCAGCAGCTTGGCGACGGTGAGGAAAAACACCAGGTGGACCGTCGCGGGAACGAACCCGCGGCTGATCCAAAGCCAGTCGATTGGACAGAAGGCGATGTAAGCTAAGGCCGCATTTCGAACATACCGATCCGGGATCGTGAACGTGAGGACTCCCGACATCAGCAGCCCGCGCAGGGCAAGGCCGCAGGCGACCAGGATCACGGTCGGCGTATCGAGGACTCCCGAGCCGGCCACCGCAAGGTATCCGCTGGATAACAGCCCGAGCATTGAGAATTGAAAGAAGCGATCGACCGAGCTGTATGCGGTACGTGCGACGGCCATCGGAGCCGGCTTCGCCATGTTTCTATTTTAAGCAACGGCCTTTGTGGCTCCAGGCTCTACGTTCCGAGTGCCCGCTCAAAGCCCCTCGCGAACGTGTCCAGTTGCTTCCGGTCGCCGCCGCCCTCCCCCGGTGCAATCACCACAAGGTACGGACCGGTGTGAAACGGAAGGGTGCCCGGCTCGGGCCGCCATTTTTGAATCAGCTCGAAGGCGACCGTGTCCGTGGGCATGCGGTAGACGATGACGCGTATATTCGAGGGTCCCGTGTAACGGCCCTCCACCGTTTCCATCACGCCGAGCTGCCGCGCCGCCTCGGGCGCGCTCTCGTTCGGAAGCTTCCCTGTGGACTGGAGCGTCCAGCCGCCGTCCACCGCAGCGGGCAGCGAGATCTTCCCGGGGTTCTGCCTCCTGTCGCACCCGGCGAGAAGGACGAGGATCGGGATCAGGGTCCGGCGCGTCATGGTCCGTCCCTGTTATGTTAAAACGAGTTAGTGCAGCTTTCCCTCTTTCATGACGTCCCTTCGTCACGGCCGTGCGCGGAACGTTTTGACAAGGAAAACG
>JADGHK010000618.1 GCA_019686145.1 Bryobacteraceae bacterium
CTACCGCGATTTTTTGATCTTCGCTGACGCGGTGGAACGTCTGGAAGGAGGGGTCCTGCTGAGCTTCGGCTCAGCCATTATGGCCCCGGAGGTGTTTCTCAAAGCACTGGCGATGGCCCGCAACGTCGCCCATCAGCAGGCCCGCTCCATCCGGAGGTTCACCGTCTCGGTATTCGACCTTGTGCCGATTCAGGGTGACATCCATCGCGAGCTGCCGAAGACCGATCCGGGTTACTATTTCCGCCCGCATAAGACGATGCTTGTGCGGACTGTCGCGGATGGCGGGGAGAGTTTCTACTTCTGCGGCGACCACCGTGCCACCTTCCCTGCCCTCCGCCGCGCGCTTCTGGAGCACGAATGACAACCGCGGAAATCCTCGCCGCTTTCCCCAGGATGTCGGCGCTCGTCGTGGGCGACATCTGCCTGGACCGCTGGTGCGTCTACGACCCGGCGCAAGCGGACCCGTCCCGGGAGACCGGAATTCCCCGTATCGGCATCATCTCCACGGAAGTGACGCCCGGCGCCGGAGGCACCGTGGCGAACAACCTCGCAGCTCTTGGCTGCGGCAGAGTGTCCGTACTTGGCATCGTTGGCGACGACGGCTTCGGCTACGAACTCAGGCAGGCGCTGAAGGCGCGCCGAATCGAATCCGACCTCCTTGTCAATACAGCCGGGCGTCAGACCTTCACCTACACTAAGCTGCTTAACGCTTCGACGGGGGAAGAAGATCAGCCGCGCGTCGACTTCATCTGCACCGAACCGGTCCCCGCGGAAACAGAGAAGCAGTTGATTGAAAACCTGAAGGCATCGTGGCAGGCTTTCGACGTCATCCTGGTATCGGATCAGGCCGAGACGGAAACGGGCGGCGTGATCACGCCCGGCATGCGTTCGGTCATTAACGACCTGGGCGCAGCCCGCCCGGATAAGGTCATCTGGGTCGACTCGCGCCTCCGGGCCGAGCACTTTCGTCACGTCATCGTAAAGCCGAATCAGCGCGAGGCGGAGGAAGCGTGCCTCCGAGCCTTCGGCGAGGTCGACTTCGTCCGGCTGCGCGAGCGGTTGCAGTCGAAGCTGCTGCTCGTGACCCACGGTCGGGATGGCGTCCTGCTTGTGAGGGATTCGTGCGAGCCGGTCTGGGTGCGAACGCGGCCGGTCGAGAACCCGGTGGACATCTGCGGTGCAGGAGACAGCTTTTCCGCCGGCGCCGCTCTGGCCCTTGCGGTTTGCGGTGACCCTGTTCGCGCCGCCGCCTTCGGAAATACCGTCGCTTCCATCACTATCATGAAGAAGGGTACGGGAACCGCCTCGCCCGCGGAGGTGCTTGCCGCTACGGCCGACAAATGAATACGCTCGCCATCGACATCGGAGGAACCAAGTTCACGGTTGCTCTCTTTGAGGGCGAACGGATGGTGCGCAGGGAGTCCCGCGCGACCAACCGCGAAGGCGGCCGGGTTTGGATGATGGAGCAGTTGCTCAGCCTCATCGCGGCCTGGAGGACGACGGCTTCGATCGACCGCTGCGGGATTGGCTTCGGAGGCCCGGTCGATTACTGCGCGCAGCGCGTGACCCTTTCCACGCACGTCGGCGGCTGGGAGAATTTTGATCTCGTGGGAGAAATTCGAGGCGCTCTCGGCGTCCCTGTCATCATGGACAACGACGCCAATGCCGGAGCGCTGGGCGAGGCCTGCTACGGTGCGGCAGTCAATTGCCGTCCCATGTTCTACATGACGCTCTCAACCGGCATCGGCGGAGGCATCGTGACGGAAACAGGCGTCTACCGGGGCGCAGACTCTTATGCAGGGGAGATCGGGCACCTTACGATTCGGCCGGATGGCCCGGACTGCCTCTGCGGGGCTAAAGGATGCTTCGAGCGCATGTGCTGCGGGCTCTGGCTCGAGCGGGACCACGGCAAGCCCGCCAAGGAGCTGCTGACGGATCCGGAATTTGTCGCCCGCTATGTCGTCGACCTGGCCTTGGGGCTGAAGGCTTGCATCATGCTGCTGAACCCCGTGCGTATCGTCATCGGCGGCGGGATTGCCAAAGCGGGTGACGCCCTGTTTGAGCCGCTCCGAAAAGAATTACGGCGGCAAATCACCAACTGGTCCAGGGCCCGAATCGACGTCGTTCCGGCGGCGTTAGGCGATGACAGTGTTCTATACGGCGCTCTGGCGCTCGCCATGGAGAAGAAATGATGAACTTTGCAGAACTTTACAAGTCGGAATTGCTGAAGGCGATTGAGGCGATCGACCTCGAACAGGTGAACCGCGCGATCCAGATCCTGGCCGACGCACGCGACAAGGGACAGGCGATCTATGTTTGCGGAAACGGCGGCAGCGCGGCGACAGCCTCCCACTTCGTCTGCGACATGGTAAAGGGCGCCAGCTACAAACGTCCCTCGCGCTTCCGCATCATGGCGCTGACGGACGCGATGCCCACCATCACCGCCTATTCCAACGACGTCACCTACGAGTGCGTCTTCGTCGAACCGCTACGGAATTTTGCCAAACCAGGAGACGTCGTGATGGCGATCAGCGGCTCCGGAAATTCTCCAAACGTCCTCAGGGCGGTGGAATACGCCAACGAAGTCGGCTGCCGCACAATCGCATT
>JADGHK010000619.1 GCA_019686145.1 Bryobacteraceae bacterium
GTCTCAATCCCTTCTTTATCAGGGCTCCGTTCTAACCCGCCGCGACAACCACGGTCGAGGGCCTACCGGTCGTCTCAATCCCTTCTTTATCAGGGCTCCGTTCTAACTCCGCGAGGCGGCTAAGCGCGGCCTCGTGGAAGAGGTCTCAATCCCTTCTTTATCAGGGCTCCGTTCTAACGACTAAGATATTGGAATATCGAATTGATTCCATGGTCTCAATCCCTTCTTTATCAGGGCTCCGTTCTAACCCTAGAGACAGCGTTTGGGCGCACGATCGCCCAGGTCTCAATCCCTTCTTTATCAGGGCTCCGTTCTAACTGCGTGAGGCGGTCAAGCGCGGCCTCGTGCAGGAGTCTCAATCCCTTCTTTATCAGGGCTCCGTTCTAACTCTGTGCGAGTGGGATTGTAACCGCCGCACGCCGTCTCAATCCCTTCTTTATCAGGGCTCCGTTCTAACTCCTCGCCCCTGAAGTCGCCTTCTCCTCCAATATCATACAGACCCATTTTCCAAGATTCTTTCCCGATCGTCGAGTGCATCCCGGAAGCCTGTGGAAAACGTCAGGAGATCTCTCCTCTTGATACCATCCCCCTGCCCGTGCGTCGACGCGACAACGTTGTCACCCGCCAGCACGGCGATATTTCCATTGCATACTCTCCTCATGCACCGGCGCCTGTTTGTAGCAGCGTACGACGTTTCTCATCCGCGGCGCCTCCGGCAGGCGCTCGAAGTGTTGAAGGGCTACTCGACCGGTGGCCAAAAGTCCGTCTTCGAGTGCTTCTTGACTGAGGGCGAGCGCGGCTCGCTCCTGCGGGAGATCAAGAGCGTACTTGAATTTCAGGAAGACCGTTTCCTTTTGCTCCCGGTCGATCCGGGAGCAGAAGTGCAGACTCTGGGAGTCGCGGTGCCCCCTTCCGACCCAACCTATTACTACGTCGACTGATCGAAAATGGCCACTTTGTACATCGACCGCCGCGATGTCAGCCTCCACATCGAGCACGGCTCTGTGGCCGTCCGCCTTAACGGCGAGCTCCTGCAGCGGGTCCCCTTGCACCTTCTCGAACGGGTGGTGGTATCGGGCGACGCTTCGCTGTCCACACGCCTCCTGCAGGCCCTTGCGGAGGCAAAAATCGGCGTCATTCTTGTGGATCCCCGAAACACGAGCCGGTATGCAACCGTCTGGGGCCGTTTGGGCTCAGATGCCAGCCGGCGGCTGGAGCAGCTCAAGCGCTTCAATGACGAGTCATGGAGAACGGCATGGGCAATCCGGCTTCTCCGGGCAAAGTTCCGCGGTTACCGACGCGTGATCGGGAAAGCCATGAGCGGGCATCGCGTCGATGAGCATGCGCTGGCTGCCGCGGCGGACAGCATCGACCGGGCCATTGCGATGCTGGATGATCCCAGGAGGACTGACCGGAACTGGCTGATGGGGCTGGAGGGGGCCGCAACAGCGTCCTACTTCAAAGCCTATCAGAAGCTCTTCGCACCCTCGCTGCAGTTTCACGGCAGGAACCGCAGGCCGCCGCGAGACCCGGTCAACGTTCTCCTGTCCTTGACTTATACGCTGCTTCATCACACGGCCGTGCGGGAAGTCTTATCTGCAGGGCTCGACCCGTATCTTGGCTACTTTCATGAGCCGGCGTTTGGCCGGGAATCGCTTGCCTGCGATCTTGTGGAGCCAGTGCGCGGGTCCGCGGATGAATTCGTTCGCAGGCTTTTCGGTGACGGCGTGCTGCGGCCGGAGCACTTTCAACGGAAGGGCGAACGCTGCCTGCTGGGCAAGACGGGGCGGCAGCGATATTACCTGGAATTCGCTGCTTTCAGTCTCCGTCCCCAGAGAATGCTTCGGCGGGTCTCCCGGCTCCTGGCGCGCTCGCTGTCTTCTAAGCGAGCAGATCAGCCAGCACTGGAGTTTGAAAATGAAGAAGAGCTTATACCTTGACGCAAACCGTGCGCTACGTGTGCGAGCGGATGGCCCGTCGTTGCTTGTCGAAGCGGCTGGTAGCGCGAATCGCCGTTATCCTTTGAGCCGGCTATCACGCATCATCACCTGGGGCGCGGTTGAGCTGGAGCATGAGGCGCTCCAACGGTGTGCGGAAGTTGGAATTCCGATCACCCTGCTCTCTGCCTCCGGGCAGCCGCAAGGCTTCTTCCTTCCGTGGCTGCCACAGCGGACCCGGCTTCACGACCTTCTTGCGGACTTCCTCGCGCAGCCTCACTGGCGGGACCGCTGGACAATGTGGCAGTACGCCATGAACCGGCGGGCGATTCTAGCCAGCCTCGCCCGAATGGGATTGAGGGACGAGGATCCAAGGGAATCGAGAGCAAGGCTGGCGCTCGAGCGGGCCGCGTCGCGAGGCAAACCAGTGGCGCGAGTGGCGGACACGATTCGCCATTTGGAAGCCTTGCTGACGCAAAGGGCAGCTGAAGCGCTGACGGCCGAGGGCGTGCGGGGGGAATTCCTCGCCCGTCACCCGGATCTGGACCTGATTCATGCTTTTGCCCACATTCTCGCCTGGCGCTACTACAACGATCTGGCGGAAGGCTTGCTCCCTGTTGAGCCGGAGGTCCACCTTCAGCGCCGCACTGCCGCC
>JADGHK010000620.1 GCA_019686145.1 Bryobacteraceae bacterium
GCACGCCGAAGTTGCGCGCCGTTTCGTCAACCGTATGGGCTCGATAGAGGATGTTCCGGCCAAGGAACTCGCCGTGTGGATCGTTGCGCACGTTGCCGCCTTCTTCGACGCCGTAGGCGTAACTAAACCACTCCGCCGCGGGACTGCCGAGAATGCGGGCAATTTCCTCCTGGCTCCAGATGTAAAACGCGCCCTCGCCCTTTTCATCGGGCTTCGCGGGATCAATGACGCTATCGGCATCTTCGGCGGAGTAGAATCCGCCTTCGGGATGCGTCATGTCGCGGAGGACGTAATCGAAGATCCGGCGAGCTTCCTCTGCGTATTGCGCGTCGCCAGTAATCTGGAAGGCATCCAGATAAGAAATGGCGAGCTGCGCCTGGTCGTAGAGCATTTTCTCGAAGTGAGGCACGAACCATCGCTCATCGACGGAGTACCGGTGAAAACCGCCGCCCAGTTGATCGTTCATGCCGCCCTTTGCCATTTCGCGCAGCGTAAGCAGCACCATGTCCAGCGCTTCGGTATTTCCGGTTCGCTTGTAGTAGCGCAACAGAAAGTTGTGTGTTACGGGCCTTGGAAACTTAGGAGCGCCGCCGAAGCCGCCGAGCCGTGTGTCAAACATACGCCGGAACGCAAAGAATCCCGAATCAAAGGCGGAATCCTCGATCTTCCGTCCGTCGGCTTGCAGCTGGACGTGCTTCCGCAATTCCTGCAGAATATCTCCAGCCGATTGGACGATCCGCGCGCGGTCTAACCGCCACGCGGCCGCCAGCTGTTCCAGCACATACTTGAAGCCCGAACGCCCATACCGGTTGTCTGGCGGGAAGTAAGTACCACCGAAGAAAGGCCTGAGATCCGGCGTCAGCCACACCGACATCGGCCAGCCACCTCCGCCGCTCGTAGCCTGAACGAACGTCATGTAAATGCGATCGACGTCCGGCCGCTCCTCGCGATCGACCTTCACCGGGACGAAGTACCTATTCAGTACTTCTGCAATTTCCTCGTTCTCGAAGGATTCCCTTTCCATCACGTGACACCAGTGGCACGTTGAATAACCGACAGAGAGAAAAATCGGTTTATCCTCGCTCCTTGCTTTCTCGAACGCCTCAGTTCCCCAGGGCAGCCAGTCCACGGGATTGTGTGCGTGTTGCAGAAGGTAGGGGCTTTTTTCGTCGATCAGCCGGTTGATGTGCATGATGGCTCCTTTGGCGGGACGCTTTGTTTAGTGTACCAGCCATGGCTCCGCCGCCGTCGCGGCAAACGAATGCGATGCGAGAAACAATAGCGGAGACAACTCAAGACAGAGATGGGCGACAATGACTACGAACATGAACTACTACCGAGAGAACCAGCAGCAATTCCTGGAAGGGTTAAAAGCCTTTCTGCGCATCCCCAGCATTAGCACTCTCTCCGAACATGCCGCCGACGTCCGGCGCGCCGCGGAATTCGTGGAGCAGGAGCTACGGAACGCCGGGCTCAACAACGTCGGCCTGATCACTGGCCGGGGAAACCCGCTGGTTTACGGAGAGTGGCTGGGAGCTCCAGGCAAGCCGACTCTGCTGTTTTACGGGCACTACGATGTCCAGCCGCCGGACCCGCTCGACGAGTGGATATCACCGCCGTTTGAGCCGCAAGTGCGGGGTGAGAACGTTTACGCTCGCGGTGCAAGCGATGATAAGGGACAGACCTACATCCTGATCAAAGCCGTCGAGGGCTTCATGAAGAGCGAGGGGCGGCTGCCGGTGAACGTCCGTTTTCTGATCGAAGGCGAAGAGGAAGTAGGCGGAGAGCACATCGAGACATTTGTTCAGTCCAGCGATCCCCGTCTGAAGGCCGACGCCGCGGTCATCTGCGACACCGAAATGTTTGCCCCTGAGCTGCCGACGATCTGCATCGGACTGCGTGGAATCATCTACGGTGAACTGACCGTGACCGGCGCCAGACAGGATCTGCACTCGGGAATGTACGGAGGCGCCGCTCCGAATCCCATCCAGGCCATCGCCGAGATCCTGTGCTCTCTCAAAGACCGTGATGGACACATCTGTGTCCCCGGCTTCTATGATCGCGTTGAGCCTCCCTCTGAGAAAGAGCGCGAAGCGTGGGCTCGTCTGCCCTTCAATGAGAAGGAGTTCGCTGAAAAAGAGGTCGGCGTACGAGAGCTGACCGGTGAACCCGGCATCCCGGTCCTGGAGCGCCTTTGGGCGCGCCCCACGCTGGAAGTCCACGGGATTCGCGGCGGATTCGTCGGTGAGGGCGCCAAGACGGTAATCCCCGCGCGCGCCGTCGCGAAAATCAGCGCCAGGCTGGTTGCGAATCAGGATCCTCAGGAAACCCAGGCGCAACTGCAGCAGGCAGTGGCCAAGGCCTGCCCCAGAGGTGTGACAGCCGAATTCAAGACGATTCATGCAGCCCCACCCTCTCTGGTCAATCCAAACAACCGTTACATCGAGACGGCCGCCAGGGCAATGACTCAAGTGTTTGGACAGGAGACCGTCTACATCCGGTCGGGGGGCTCCATCCCAATCGTCGGCCTTTTTGACAAGCATCTGAAAATTCCGAGCGTGATGATGGGCTTCGGACTGCCCGATGA
>JADGHK010000621.1 GCA_019686145.1 Bryobacteraceae bacterium
GTTTCGGGGGGCGGAACATTAGTGGTGCAGTACAACCGCCTGGAGCAGAATTTCGGGCCGGAGGATACGATCGCCCCTTATCCGATCACGATCGGCACGGCGCGTGTTTCCGCGGAAGAGGCTCCGGTCGCCTTCCCGAATCCATCCCATCCGGTGCTGCAGGCGCCGAACCGGATCACCGCCGCGGATTTCGACGGCTGGGTCCAGGAGCGCGGGCTTTATTTCGCAACGCGGTGGGATCCTCGTTACGAAGTGCTATTCACGTCTCATGATCCAGGCGAGTCGCCCCAGGGCGGCGGCGCTCTGTTCACCCGGTATGGCAAGGGCGCTTACGTCTTCACGGCTTACGCCTGGTTTCGTCAATTGCCGGAAGGCGTTCCCGGAGCCTACCGGATCTTCGCGAACCTGATAAGCGCGGGAAAGACAATATCCAATGCATCTTCCTCCCACACGCACTGACCCTGTACGCGACGAGCCGCCTCCTTTCCTCAGTTCGTGGCGGCGCGTCTACGCGGCCATCCTCATCTATCTAGCCGGCATCATCCTGCTCTTCCATTTGTTCACGGCGGCCTTTAACCGATGAGACTTCTCGACTGGTTAATTCTCTGCGGCTCGCTCGTCGCGATCGTCATCTACGGCCTCTGGAAAGGCCGCGGCAGCGACACAACGAAGAGCTATTTACTGGCCGGGAAGACGATGCCCTGGTACGCCATGGCTCTGTCGATCATGGCGACGCAGGCCAGCGCGATTACGTTCATCTCGACTACGGGGCAGTCTTATGTCGACGGCATGCGGTTTGTGCAGTTCTATTTCGGGCTGCCCTTGGCGATGATTCTCATCTCTGCATTTGCAGTTCCCATCTTCCACCGGGCCAACGTCTACACCGCATACGAGTACCTGGAATATCGCTTCGACGCGAAGACCAGAGCTCTGGTCAGTGCGATCTTTCTGCTCCAGCGCGGGCTCGCCGTGGGAGTGGCCCTCTACGCGCCCGCCGTCGTGCTGACAGTGATTCTCGGCTGGCCTGACCAGTGGACTTCCCTGGTGATGGGAGTTCTGGTGAGCATCTATACGGTGCTGGGCGGTATCAAAGCCGTTACCTGGACCGACGTGCAGCAGATGGGCATTATGATGATCGGGCTGGTTGGGGCGCTGGTTGCCGCCATTGCCCTGCTCCCTGCCGACGTCGGCCTCACGGACGCCTTGCATATTGCAGGCGCGGCCGGGCGTTTGAATCCAGTGGTCTGGAACTTCGATCTCAACGACAGGTACAACGTCTGGAGCGGCCTGATCGGAGGAATGTTCCTGGCGCTCGCATACTTCGGATGCGACCAAAGCCAGGTCCAGCGATACCTCACCGGGAAGTCGATCGCACAAAGCAAACTCGGACTCCTGTTTAACGCCATCGCCAAAATTCCGATGCAGTTCCTCATTCTCTTCATCGGAGCGATGGTCTTTGTGTTCTATACGTTCGAGCGCCCGCCGCTGCTGTTTCAGCAGATCCAGCTGGAACAGGCTCGCGCGGCGCAGGGCTACTCCACGGTCGAGCAACGCTACAACGAAGCCTTCGAGCGGCGAAAATCGGCAGCGCGAAGCCTGGCGGAGGCGTCGCGGGCGGGCGATGAAGCGGCGATCGCGGCAAAGACGCGCGAATACCGTGCCGCCCAGGCTGACCTGGACGCTGCCCGCGCGGAAGCAGCGCGGCTTGCGGGCGCTGGCGTGCTGAACGACACCAACTATATCTTTCTTACTTTCGTTACACGCTACCTCCCGGCGGGGGTTGTAGGGCTCATTCTGGCAGCCGTGTTCGCCGCGGCCATGTCGACAGCCTCGGCCGAGATCAACTCACTTGCCACCGTAACAGTGATTGACATCTACAAACGGCACATCCGCCCGGACTCGACCGACCGCCATTACCTGCGGGTCTCGCAAATCGCAACCGCCTTCTGGAGCCTTTACGCCGTCGTCACGGCGCAGTACGGCAAGAATCTCGGCTCCCTGATCGAGGCTGTGAACATGCTCGGATCCCTGTTTTACGGCGGCCTGCTCGGAGTGTTTGCACTCGCCTTCTTCTTCCCTCGCGTGACCGGACGAGGCGCGTTCTACGGGGTGATCGCCGGCGAAGCGGCGATCTTCGCAGCCCATCTGTTTACGAAAATCTCATTCCTCTGGTACAACGTGCTCGGATCCGTCGTGGTGATCGTCACCGGCGTCCTGCTGTCGAAGCTTGAGCGGCCCAAAGCCTAGGGAAGAGCCTCAGGGGCGGTTGTTCTTCAGCCAGGCGTCATAGGAATGCCTCTTAGGCCCCGTGTAATCGATCGTGTCGAAAAAGGCAGCGTTCCCGGTCACCCGGGGATCGCCCTCCTCCCGCAGCATGTGCTCCATCCTCTCGCGCAGTTCTCGCTTGATCCGTGCGTACTCCGGCATTGACGCAAGATTCTTCACGCACTCCGGATCGCTCTTGATGTCATAGAGCTCTTCCGCGGGGCGTTTGCCAAACGACATACGGTAGTACTGATCAAAGCCCGACAGGAGGAAATGCTTGGTGGGGCCGTCGTCACAGTTGCGGTAGCCGGTCTC
>JADGHK010000622.1 GCA_019686145.1 Bryobacteraceae bacterium
CGGCAAGCTGCCTGGCGATCGACCCTATCCGTTCGCCCTCGCCCGGGTCATCCAAAAGTCTTGCAATCGCGGGAGCCAGCTCATCGGGTGATGCAACCTCCACCATGGCACCCGCATTTCGAAAGGCCGCCGCGATCTCGGCGAAATTCTCCATATGCGTGCCAACCACGACAGGTTTGCCGAATGCCGCCGGCTCCAGTACGTTATGCCCCCCTCGCCGGGCGAGAGATCCGCCCATGAACACGACATCAGCCGCGCCGAAAAGCCTGCTGAGTTCCCCGATGGAATCCAGCAGCAGTACTCCGGGAGGCGCCAGCGCAGCCGGAAGGGACGAACGGCGGACAAAGGAAACTCCAGCTTTTGCGAGCTTCTCAGCGACCACCTCAAAGCGCTCAGGCTTGCGCGGAGCGAGCAGCAGGAGCAGATCCGGATAGCGCGCTGCGAGGCGTTGGAAGGCATCGATGACAATGTCATCTTCGTCGACGTCGCCCGGCTCGGCGGGGGGCATGGTGCTCGCAGCGATCCAGATGTTTGCCCCCTTCTGATCCTCGAGAAAGCGTGCGAGCGCTTCCGGCAGCTCGCCGACCGGCCGGAAGTCGTACTTCAGGTTTCCGATCGGCTCTACGCGCTCCGCGCCTAGCTCGCGGTATCGTTTTGCCGACCGCTCGTCCTGAGCGAGGATGGCATCGGGCCAGGCGAGGACAGTCGAGAAAAACCAGCGCCACGACCGGTACTTCGGAAACGCCTTATCCGAGATCCGCCCATTTACGATTACCAGGCCGCAGCCGAAGCGCTTCGCCTCGCGGTACAGGTTCGGCCAGATCTCCGTTTCAAGCACCACGACCACGGAGGGCTTGAGCCGGCGGAGAACTCTCCTCACCGAGAAGCGATAGTCGAGCGGCGCGTAGAAGACTCCGTCGACAACGCCGGCAAGCCGTTGCAAGGCAATGGAACGTCCTGCGACTGTTCCTACGGAGACGAAGACCGGCGCTCCGGGGATTTGCTCTCGCAGCTTTCGAGTGAGTTCGACGCAGGTTAACACCTCTCCGACGGAAACCGCGTGCAACCAAATGGCGCCCGGAGCCGTCATGCGGAAGAATGGGAGAAATCCGAATCGCTCCCCGAGGTCTTCGAAGTAGCGGCGGTCGCGCAACCCTCGCTGCAACAGATAGAGTAGGAGAACGGGAAGTCCAAGAGCCTGGACGAACCAATAGAGGATGTAAATGAGCCGGCTTGCCAAGTCTCTGATCGTTTCCCTGACTTTATTTGTCGCATACGGGGCGCAGAAGGGAAAAACGACCTTCTCGCCCGGCCCCGCCTCGTCCTACGAGAATAAGGTCACGATACAGAAGCTGACCATCGCAGCCGTACCGTACGAGAGCGACGCGCAGACAAAGACAGCCTTCGGCAAGGTGAATCCGAACGAGTACGGCGTCCTGCCCGTATTGATCGTCATGCAGAATGACTCGGACCAAGTGCTGCGCCTGGACCGGATGAAGATTGAGTACATCCTGCCGAATCGCGAACGGGTGGAGCCGACTCCTGCTAAGGACGTGCCGTACGTGAGAGCGCCGAAGCGACCCAACATGACCCCCAATCCGCTGCCAATACCCAGGCGCTCAAGTAAGAACCCGCTGCAGATCTATGAGATTGAAGGGCGCGCATTCACGGCCAAGATGTTGCCGCCCGGAGAATCGGCCCACGGCTTCGTCTACTTCCAGACGGCCCATCGCAACGACTCGATCCTGTACATCACCGGGATCTACGAGGCGTCCACCGGCAACGAACTGTTCTACTTCGAGATCCCGCTGAAATCCGAGCGATAGCCCTCCCGGGCTATTGCTCCTCAATCGTGAGCCGTTGATTCGGCTTGACGTTCGTTAACTTCTGCTTCACGCCGTTTGGCCATTCGATTTCGAGAACGGTAACCACCGGATCCTTACCAAGCCCGAACGTCAGAGCCATGTCGCTTTGGGAGCAATAGCTTGACCCGGTATGGACCATCCGCCATTGCTTGCCTGAGGCGGAGGTCACGCGCACGACAGCCCCGATCCCGTTCCGGTTGGACTTCTTGCCCACGAGCTTCACGCTCAGCCAGTTGTTTCTGTTGCCTCCATCGTTGCGGAAGACGTAAGCCGGGCCATGATTCGTCGTCACGACGATATCCAGATCCCCGTCATGGTCGAGATCGCCATAGGCGGCGCCCCGCGCGACAATCGGGCGGTAAAACGCCTCGCCCATCTGCGGGGTAACTTCCTGAAACTGCCCCTTGCCCAGATTGCGGAACAACAGCGGCGGCTGGGCGAAGGTAATCTTGGGCTGGACACGGTTGATCTCCTCCTCGATATGACCGTTCGCGGAGAAGATATCAGGGCGGCCGTCCAGGTCATAGTCGAAGAAGAAAACACCGAAAGCGAGACGGAGGAGGCTTGCGCGGCCCACGGTCGATTTCGGCGCTTCGTCTACGAACAGCCCATTCCCTTCGTTGTGATACAGGCCAAGCATCTGATTCGAGAAGTTTCCAACGAGCAGATGCGGGCGTCCGCACCAGTCGTAATCGACGGCATCAACGCCCAT
>JADGHK010000623.1 GCA_019686145.1 Bryobacteraceae bacterium
ACATTCGCCCTGATGAATCCGTGGAAGCCCCAGAAGAAAATGCCGATGAGGATCAGCAGCGGGATTACACTCCAGACCAGTTCGAGCCCGGTGTGATGCGTGATGTACGGCGTCGGCCCGCCTCGTGAACGGGATTTCCGGTATCGCCACACGAACCAGCCCAGCAGGCTGGCGATCAGGACAAAGAAGAACACGCTAAGCCAAACCAGGAACAGGTAAAGCGTGTCGACCTCGTGAGCATAGCTGGAGCCCTCTGCGGGCAGCATGACGGAGCGTAGCCAGTTCATTTTGCAGTCACCAGATTCTTGTTAGCGGCCTCGTCTCCCGGCCCGGCGAGTTTCTCCTTGCGCCACAGCCGGAACAGAACCGTTCCCAGCACGAGCACAACCAAGACACCGCCAGCGCGCATGAAGTTTGTAGCAAACAGCACGTAGGACCTCGCCTCGGGGTCGTAGTGGTAGCACCACAACAGCACCCGCTCCACCGTGAAACCCAACTTCCCTTCCGCGGCCTCAGTCAAGCCAAGGCGTAAGTCCATCGGGCTGAACTTAATCCCGTACAAGTACCTCGAGACCCTTCCATCCGGAGTCAGCAGCATGATCGCAGCCGCGTGAGCATACTGTTCCTGCCGCTCGTCGTACTTGTACCTGAAACCCACCTGATCGGCGAGCTTCTTTACATTCCCTTCGTGATCCACCAGGAAGTGCCAGCCGGGCGCCGGCCTTTCGTAATTCGTTAAGTACACCGCCTTCTTCGACTTCGCCAGGTCGAAGGTTTCGGTCGGGTCGATGCTGATGGTCACTACTTCAAACTCTTTACCCGGTGTCCACGGAATCTCCCGCAGCGCCGCCGTCTGACCATTCAGCACCAGATTGCACAGCATCGGGCACGAATAGTAGATCAGGTTCAGGATCACTGG
Source organism: Bryobacteraceae bacterium (assembly GCA_019686145.1). Classification (GTDB taxonomy): domain Bacteria; phylum Acidobacteriota; class Terriglobia; order Bryobacterales; family Bryobacteraceae; genus JADGHK01. The sequence goes on from JADGHK010000623.1 coordinate 920, forward strand.
ACGTCCCTGCTCGAAGTACTTCCTCAGCGGGACCGGATACCCGTTTTCAGCAATAAAGGTGAGATCCAGATCCACCTTCTGGCCGAGCTTCTCATCGATTCCAACGCCCTCAAGCTGCGCGGGCGCCGCCGGACCATCGGCCCAGGCAGCCGCCCAAGCCAACGCGAGGAATCCGAGAAGGCGGCTAATCCGCTTTCGAAGCGGCAGGTGCTGCATTTGTCGTTCCTTGTGGCGCTCCCGGCGTTCCGGGCGCGAGCGGGTCAACCTTCTTTACAGGGGCGGGCTGAGTCGGGTATTTCAACCTTCCTTCCGCCGCCTCTTTCACCAGCAAATCCATCGCCCGCTCAATCGGCAGTCCTACGACTCCCGCAGCGCGGTCGATATAACGATACTGATACAGGGCCGCGTCTTCCTTCGCTCGCAACTCCAGCAGATCGCTGGCTACAGGCAACTCCTGCTTCTGAGCTACCTGATCCTGCAAAGATCGCTGGTAGACGAAGTGAATCCCGAGGATCACGATGATCACGATCAGGACAATGGCGCCGCCGATGAAGCCGATAATTGGTGTATTCGGCTCAGCCCGGTCGTATCCGCCCTCCGCGGCATGAGCGTGTCCGACGTGCGGATCCAGGTGCTCTTTTGTCTCCGGTTTCTCCATCGTCGACTCCTACACGTTATGGAACTTCAAGCCCTGCTCGAACCGCGGGTCGCCCACTGGCATGAGCGCATTCTTCCGCAAGCGGGACCAGAAGACGAACGCGGCAAGGCTTCCGACAGCCGCCCAGCAGGCAGCGTCGAGCCAGTGCAGACGGAACCCTCCCTTGTGAAAGTTCGGCATCACCAGCCAGTACACATCGATGAAGTGGATGAACAGGCACCAGACCCCCGCGACGGCAAGGACGGTCAGGTTCCGTTTCATCGCCCGCGGCAGCAGCAGCAGGAACGGCACGAAGAAGTGGCCGATCAGCAACAGGGCGCTCATGTATGCCCAATTCCCCTCAAAACGGTGCTTGAAAAAGATCGTCTCTTCCGGCATGTTCGCGTACCAGATCAGGAGGTACTGCGAGAAGGCGATGTACGTCCAGAACACCGTCAGCGCAAACATCCACTTGCCGAGGTCGTGGTAGTGCTCCACGTTGATCGAGTATTTCAGGATGCCGGCTCTGCGCAGTCCGAGGCAGATCAGGACCAGGGCGGCAAAGAACGCCCACGCGCCGCCCGAGAGCACGTAAATTCCGAAAATCGTCGAGAACCAGTGCGGATCGAGCGACATCACCCAGTCGAAGGACGCCAGCGTGCCAGTCAGCATCAACAGAAGCAGACCCGGAGCGCTCCACCGCGAAGCCGTGTGCATGTTTTCCAGTGAACCGGTGGAGTCCTGAGCCACTGAGTTCCGGAACAAGCGCCACCCCCAAAGGCTCCAAATGACGAAGTAGATGCACGCGCGGATCAGGAAGAAACTCTCATTCAGATACGGGGCCTTCAATTGGAGGACGTGGTCGCGGGCGACGACGTCAGCATGGCTCCACTCATACAGATCGTGAATCCCAAGGGCGACGGGGATGAACGTCAGCGCCAGTCCCGGCAGGGTGCTCCCAATCGCCTCCATGAAGCGCCGGACGGTCACACTCCAGGCGGACCCGGTCAGATAC
>JADGHK010000624.1 GCA_019686145.1 Bryobacteraceae bacterium
GTGATCCGCTTTGTGAATGATGACCGGCGGTCGGATTTCAAGGCTGACCTGAACAACTGGCAGCCGCGCGTCGGTTTCGCTTACGCGCTTACTCCGAAGACCGCCATTCGTGCCGGCTACGGCCTGTTCTACACCCTTTCCAGAGCCACCGTATACGGCCGCCCAGGTACCGGCTTCACCATCAATTCGCCAGCAATCTGGACGAGGGATTCGAACGCCACACTGAATACCAGGTTGAGCAACCCATTCCCGAACGGCATTTTGCAGCCGCCCGGAAGCTCTCAGGGTGACGCGACCCTTCTCGGGTTCGGAGCTGGTGCTACCCTTGGCGAAAACAACCGGAATCCCGAGTATCATTCGTGGAACTTCTCGATCCAGCGCGAATTGCCGCTGCAGTCCGTCCTGGAGGTGAACTACACGGGCAGCCGCGGAACGCATCTGTTCATGCCGATCACGACGCTGTCGCCGCTTCCTCAGGTTTACTGGTCGCTCGGCCGCACCTACCTGAATCAGGCTGTACCCAATCCGTTCTACGGCCAGATAACGGATACCCGGTCGCGGTTCAGCAATCCGACAGTGGAGCGGTTCCGGCTGCTGCGCCCGATGCCGCATTTCGACGGTGCAAGCGTCGGCACTGCAGAGCCCGCTCGCGGCGACTCGAATTACCACGCGCTTCAGCTGAAGTGGGAGAAGCGCTTCAGCCGCGGTCTCACAACCCTGGTTCACTACACGTGGTCCAAGATGATTGACAACATCTCGCACAGCTCCGGCAACGTGTCCTGGCTGGGCGGATCTACGAGTATCCAGAATATCTGGGATCTCCGCGGTGAACGGGCTTTGTCCGCTCACGATATCGCTCATCGTGTTGTGATCACCGGCGCTTACGAGCTGCCGTTCGGCAGGGGACGTAAGTGGGGTTCGGACTGGAACCGCGCGCTCGACTGGATTGCTGGAGGCTGGGAAATCAGCGGCATGGCGACGCTGCAGAGCGGCATGCCTCTGCAGGTGACCCAGTCCGGCGGAACGATCTGGGATGGCACGCAGCGGCCGAACCTGATCGGCGATCCGAGCACCTCCGGCTCCGTCACCGATCGCCTGAATAATTGGTTCAACCCCGCGGCCTTCTCGCAGCCCGCCGCCGATGTGCCGGGCAGCGCTCCGCGCAACTTGAACTATCGCGGACCGGGCATCCGGACACTCGACGCAGCCCTGCTGAAGAGCTTCCGGACGGTGGAAGGACAGCGCATCGAGTTGCGGTTGGAAGCGCAGAACGCAACCAACACGCCGATGTTTGGCGATCCTAACACCAGCTTCGGCTCCACGAGCTTCGGCCAGATTACCGGGCTCCGGAGCGGAGTCGGAGCTCGTAACGTTCAGTTCGGCTTGAAGTACTACTTCTGAGGCTGATCCCTCAGGCTTCGCTGCTGGTTTGCCCGGCCCAATCGGCTGATTGAGGCCGGGCGCCCTCAGCGGGCCAGGGCGTAAAGGGCATCACCGGCGAGCCTGTATTTCGTCCAGTCATCCAACGGAACGGCGCCCAGTTGCCGGTAAAAGCGAATCGCCGGGTCGTTCCAGTCAAGTACTCCCCATTCCACCCTGCCGCAGCCGCGCTGCGCCGCAATCCTTGCCAGGTACTTCATCAAGGCAAGCCCAATCCCTTTACCGCGCAAGTAAGGTTTGACAAAGAGGTCTTCCAGGTAGATCCCGGGCTGAGCCAGAAACGTGGAATAGGTCGGGAAGAACACGGCGAATCCCGCGCATTCCTGGTTCCAATGCGCCAGGACCACCTCGGCTGCGGGCCTGGAACCGAACAACGTTTCGCGCAGCCGTTCCTCGGTTGCCGTAACGTGATGAGCGAGCTTTTCGTACTTAGCAAGCGCGCAGATCAGATCGAGGATGACGGGGACGTCCGATTCAGCTGCTGGAACGATTCTGAGTTCTGACATGCTTTTACAGTCTAGGGGAATTTGAACCGCGATGCCGGGCAGCGTTGCCGGGTGCGCGGAAACGGTGGTAGGGTACGACGGTGGACACGTTTCGAATCGCACTCGCAAACGTCCGGTTTCCAAAGAGTCCCGCCGACAGCCTCGCGCTGGCCGAAGAAGCGATCGCACAAGCGTCGGTTGAAGGAGCGCGCCTGATTTGTTTCCCCGAATGCTTCATTCCGGGATACCGGGCGCAGGGAAAGCAAATTCCGCCTCCCGACCCTCTATTCCTGGAACGTGCCTGGTCTGCGATTGCGGCGGCTGCCGGAAGGGCAAACGTTGCCGTCATTCTCGGCACGGAACGCGTGGTGGACGGCGCCCTGATGGCTACCGCGCTGGTGATTCAGCCAGATGGGACGATCGCCGGTTTCCAGGATAAGGTGCAGCTCGACCCATCCGAGGAGTCTACCTATTCGCCCGGTTGCGGCAGACGAATTTTTCAAACCGGGCCGCTGAAATTCGGTATCGTCATCTGCCATGAAGGCTGGCGCTATCCGGAGACGGTCCGGTGGGCGGTGAGGCAAGGCGCGCAGATCGTGTTCCACCCCCAGTTCCACGAGGCCGAACCCGGCGGCTACGTGCCTGC
>JADGHK010000625.1 GCA_019686145.1 Bryobacteraceae bacterium
AGAAGAATTGCGGGGTCGGCAGCACTTCGAGATCGCCGTAGCTGCTGCGCGCTTTATTGAACTTGAGGAAGACATCCGGGTACATCAGATAGCTCATCAAGTCCGTGCGCGAGGCAGCGTGGCCGATCTTGCTGGAGAGGGTTTTCGCTGCCTCGTCCAGATCCACGGGTTTCAGGCGCTCACTGGGTCTGCCTTTCGCAGGCTTCCGCCCCTTGAGAATCACCTGCTGGATTTTCTCCGGCCATCCGCCTTCGGGTTCGCCAAGCGCCCCCTCGAACATCTCGACTACCGAGTTAGGCACCGTGAGATTATGATCGGGTCCAAGCCTTTCGAACTCTCGCACGGTCATGCCGTGGCTGACAAGGAACAGGGCCATGTCTCCAACGACTTTGCTCGACGGAGTGACCTTGACGATATCGCCGAACGCCTGATTTACCTCCGCGTAAGTGCGAGCCACTTCGGGCCAGCGGTCGCCGAGCCCCATCGCCTGCGCCTGTTCTTTGAGGTTGGTATACTGCCCGCCCGGCATCTCATGCAGATAGACTTCGGCCGTGCCGGACTTGGGCGCATTATCGAAAGGCTCGTACCAGGTGCGGACCACTTCCCAGTAGTCGGCGCACCGGTCCAGGGCCTCCAAATTCAGCCCGGTATCGCGCTCGGTGTGGTTGAGCGCCGCGACAATGGAGTTCAGGTTCGGCTGGCTGGTCGTACCGCTCATCGCAGAGATGGCGGCATCGGCGACATCGACGCCTGCCTCGCTTGCCTTGAGGATGGAGGACGCGTTGATGCCGCTCGTATCATGCGTGTGGAAGTGGATGGGCAGTCCGACCTCCTCCCGCAGGGCTTTCACAAGCTTCTCGGCGGCGTAGGGCTTGCATAGCCCCGCCATGTCTTTAATGGCGAGCACGTGCGCGCCCATTCGTTCAAGCTCTTTCGCCATCCGGACGTAGTACTTGAGCGGATACTTGTCGCGCTTGGGATCCAGAATGTCGCCCGTATAGCAGATGGCGGCTTCGCAGACCCGGCCTGTCTCGCGTACCGTCTCCATCGGGATCTTCATGTTGGGGAGCCAGTTCAGGGAGTCGAAGACGCGAAAGATGTCAATGCCCTGAACGGCTGCCTCCTTAATGAACTCCTTGACGACGTTGTCCGGATACGCCGTATAGCCAACGGCGTTGGAGGCGCGAAGCAGCATCTGGAAGCAGATGTTCGGGATGGCTTCCCGGAGCCGCCTGAGCCGCTCCCACGGGTCTTCCAGCAGGAACCGCAGCGCAACGTCGAAGGTCGCCCCTCCCCACATCTCCAGGCTGTAGAGGTTGTGGAGCTTATGGGAGACATAGTTCGCGATTGCTAGCATGTCGTAGGTGCGGACACGGGTGGCCATCAGCGACTGATGTGCATCACGGAAGGTGGTATCCGTCAGCAGCAGGCGCTTTTGGGCGCGGGTCCATTCGGCAAACTTTTCGGGCCCCAGTTCATCGAGCAACTGCCTGGTGCCTTTGGGGGGCGGGGACGTGTCGTGCTCCGGAATCGGGGCGGTACGGATCGTCTTCGGCCGGGGCTTGTTCGCTACCTCCGGGTTTCCGTTGACAATCACCTCTCCGAGGTAGGTGAGCAGCTTCGTCGCGCGGTCCCTGCGCGGAGCGAACTTGAACAGCTCCTTGGTTTGATCGATGAACGATGTGGTGGCCTGGCCCGACTGGAACGTCGGATGGTTGACGACGTTCTCGAGGAAGGGAATGTTTGTCTTGACTCCCCGGATGCGGAACTCGCGAAGCGCGCGATCCATTCGCTCGCAGGCATGTCTGAACTGCCGGCCCCAGGCGGTCACCTTTACGAGCAGGGAATCGTAGTAGGGCGTGATCACGGCGCCACCGTAGGCGGAAGCTCCATCCAGGCGAATCCCGAAGCCGGCGGGCGACCGGTACGTGTGAATCTTGCCGTAGTCAGGAACGAAGTTGTTGGAAGGGTCTTCCGTCGTGACGCGGCATTGAATCGCGTACCCGTGCAGTGGAATCTCGTCCTGCTGCGGCAGGTTCATCTCCGGACCGAACAGGGAAAGCCCCTGCGCGATCTGGATCTGGCAGCGGACGATATCGATGCCCGTCACCATTTCAGTGACCGTATGCTCCACCTGAACGCGCGGGTTGACCTCAATAAAGAACCATTCGCCCGTGTCGACGTCCACCAGGAATTCCACGGTTCCGGCGTTGTAGTAGCGGGCAGCGCGAGCCAGTTTTACGGCATCCTGCGCGAGGCCTTTTCGGATCTCATCTGGCAGCCCGACTGCCGGAGCCACCTCCACTACTTTCTGGTGGCGACGCTGAACCGAGCAGTCGCGCTCGTACAGGTGCAGGATGTTGCCCAACCGGTCGCCGAGGATCTGCACCTCGACATGCCGTGCGCGCCGGATATAGCGCTCCATGAAGATCGCGTCGTTGCCAAACGCCGCGGCGGCTTCGGTTCTTGCTTCCTCGATCTTTGAATGCAGTTGATCCGGAGTCTCAACGACTCGCATGCCGCGTCCGCCCCCGCCGAACGCGGCCTTGATGATCATTGGGAAGCCAATG
>JADGHK010000626.1 GCA_019686145.1 Bryobacteraceae bacterium
GCACTTCCGGTTGACTGACGTGGCCGGCAACGTCGTCAAAAAGGCGCTTGCCTGAGAGCTGGAAGTGGACAGCTGTAACGGGTAAGGGTACTGCGCGGCTTAGGAAGGCGAACAAAAGGCCCGGTCAGGACGACCGGGCCGGCAGGAGGCTATCTGTTCAGCAACCGATCTTTGAGGCTGACGCCTGAGTCAGGAAGGATCTGACCGCGAATCTCCCCGGAGGGATACTTTTCCGAGTGGACGTTCGCATAGGCTGCGCCTCTGCGGATGGCCCGAATGAGGTCGGCCAGATCGTTGGCCTCGACACCTTGTGCCTCCGGGCCGCCGATGTCCGCTGCTACGATCGTTCCCGTCACAGTGCCGCCACGCGTCGGACACGGGTCGGGCTTTGTTCCACCGCCGCAGAGGAACGTGGAGATCCCTCCGTTCGTATGGCGCTGTCCTACGTGAATGTGGGCAAAAAGCGAATCGGCTTCCAGCCCGTCGAAGGTGAGCTCATATGTCAGCTCGGTTTCTGACTCGTTGATCTGTAGCTTGAATGTTCCGCTTGCGGGTGTCAGGATACTCGGTACCTCCTGAAACCCGACTAACTTCGCGGCGAAACGGGATCGTTTTATTTCTCCCTGGCCGGTCTGAGACGTTCCGATACTCGCCGTAAGCGCCACGGCTGCGGCGAGGACCGCCAGGCGAGATGGGAAGGTGCACATCAACATGGAATCCTCCTTCGTGTTCGTGCCGTTTACTCGCTACGTGCCGTCAACTCTTGTAATGGTAAGTGAAGGCGATCCCGGAATCGATGAGGGCCGCGTGAATTTACAAGAATCGCAAAGCGTCCTCTCCTGAGAGTGCGGATGCTGCGCGGAGTGCTCGCGCAGCAGATCCTTTCCGTAGTCGTTGCCGTTGGAAGTCCTCACCACACGGTGGATGTGATGATGTGGCGAGGACTTGCCGGGTTGACGCGAGATGCGCGGCAATGGGCGGTCAACTGTGATCAGGATGACAGGACCGAGGCAGTATCCCGCACGGCGCCTCCGCTGGTTTTGACTTAGCTTTGAACTGGTTCGGGAAGCATCGGCAGGGAGCGCAGCCGGATGCCCACCGCCTGGAAGATCGCATTGCTAATCGCCGGAGCGATGCCGACGATCGGTGTCTCGCCGGCGCCCGCTGGCGGCAAATCCGGACGGTTTACAAGTACGGACTCGATCACCGGAACGTCGCGGAAGCGCGGTACACGATACCGGGAGAAGCGCGGATTCAGAATCTTTCCGTTTTCAAAGTGGATCGCCTCCGTCAGTGCGCCTCCCAAGCCTTGTATGACTGCGCCTTCCACCTGATTCCGTAAGGCGTCGGGATTCACCACGGCTCCGCATTCGAAAGCGATTACGACACGCTCGACGCGCACCTGTTTCAGTCCCGAGTCGGCTGACACCTCAGCGAACGTTGCCACGTAGCCGCCCTTCTCGTATCCTCCGCCCATGCCGAAGCCGCGTCCGGCTCCTGGCTTGTGCTTACCCCAGTGGAACGCCTCTGCCGCACGCTCAAACACAGTCCGAAGCCGAGGATTCGTGAGATTCTGCAGCCGGAATTCCAGCGGGTCCTTTCCAAGGATGTGCGCGATTTCGTCCATATGGACTTCGCGAGCAAAGTGATTTGCTGTAGCGGCCAGCGCGCGGTAGGAACCCTGGCGCAGCGGCGATTGCGACCGGTGGTAGTGGACGCGCTGGTGCGGAGCCTCATAGAGCGTCGCAATGCCGGAAGCGCCCGAGTTGTAGTTGTGAAACTCCCAGACTGTTAGCGTGCCGTCTTTCTTGACGCCGCTCGCCACCTCGATCACGCCCGCAGGCCGGAAGTACGCCCAGGTGAATTCCTCTTCGCGTGTCCACACGAGCTTCACCGGCCTGCCGGCTTCCTTTGCGAGCCGCGCGGCTTCGAGCGCCGCTTCTCCCGTATGTTTGCCGCCGTAGCCGGAACCCGTATCCGGCACAATCACGCGCACCCGGGACTCGGGAATGTGGAAGGCTTCCGCAAGTTCCCGCCGCACGCCGAACGGTCTTTGTGTGCCTGTCCAGACCGTGAGCTTGCCGTTCTCCCAGCTTGCGAGCGCCGCCCGGGGCTCGAGTGGAGCGTGGGCAATGTAGGCAACCGTGTAAGTGGCCGAAAGCTTATGGTCCGCCGCGGCAAAACCCTCTTCGATGGAGCCCTTGGTCGAATTTGTTCGTGCTTCGGCACGCTCCTTCAGCATCGTGAAGAGCTCGCGTTCCGAGGGCTGCGGCGTCGTATTCCATTCGGCCTTCACTGCTGCTGCCGCCTCGGCGGCCGTGACGCTATCCGGAGCTGCCACCGCAAGGAAATTTCCTTCGCGAACGACGGTTACTCCCGGCAGCCGCTCCGCCGCGCTGGTGTCCGCCTTGACCAGAGTTGCGCCAAAGGAGGGAGGTCTTACAACTTTCCCGTGAAGCATCCCCTCCAGCTTCATGTCCGAGGCGTAGCGATGGCGCCCGGTGACAAAGTCGCGCCCGTTCACCTTCGGAAGAACGCGCCCCATCACTTTCCAATCGGAGGCCGGCGT
>JADGHK010000627.1 GCA_019686145.1 Bryobacteraceae bacterium
TGGCTGTGAGCAACGGGGTAAGATTCCCAAGGTAAACCAGGGATATGTTTGGGGGGCTGTGGTAGTTGGACGTGAGATCTGGTTTGGGTCCACCCCGAACGGCCAGTGCATTACTCACGGAGGCGTCGTTTCCGATCCTTCGACTTTAACCCCTTACATGACGGATTCGTGGGCTTGCGAGTTCGGAAGCAGCCCGTATGTGCCGACGCCGTTGCCACCGCAAATCGGCGACTTCCGGCCTCCGCGAATCTACGTGTACAACGTTGACACGAAGACCATTCAGGACATCACGCCGAAGGGACCGACACCGCCGCTGTATCTTGATCAATTGCTGATGGCAACACGCGGCGTCCGCGCTGCGATGACCGTGGGCGATTACGTCATCTTCGGCGGCCCGGCTCTGGCGGCCGATGGGCGCATCAACTGGTTTGCCTTTAACAAGAACACCAAGCAGTTTGTGGCGAAGTTCCAGCAAACCGGATATGCGAACCTCCGGCGATTTGTGAACTACCAGGGCGTGCAGTACACAGCCGTTCAGAAGAGCGGCGGGGCAGGAGGGGCCATCCTCCGCGTATCTTTCAATCCAGTTTTCGGCCCGCCGGTTCCGTCGCCTGGCGGAGCTCCGCCGACCGTCCCCCTTTGTGTCGCCTGCTTCCAGTTCCAAAAGGTTGGCGACACGGATGGCCAGGGCGCCTATATTGCCGCGCATAACGGACGCCTGTACGTATCTACGTGGCCGAACCCCGGGCTTGCCGGCCTGTGGATGAGTCCTCCGATTCCGGCAGGTGGCTTGACGGCTGCCCATGCCGGTAGCTGGACAAAGGTGTGGCAGGCATCTGATTATGAGCCGGACCCGGCCATTGCTGCTGTCTATGCTGGCGGCGCACTGTACTCCTTCGGCGGCTATCTGTACTGGGGCACAATGCACGTGCCGTGGTCGTGGGTTGGCGGCATTACCCGAGTTTATGGTCTTCCGACAACGCAGGAAGAAGCCCAAGCCTTGATCACGAATTCCTTCCGCGGCATCGCGATCTTCCGCGGGCGGAACTTTGAGACGGGGAATCCGGATATCGACCTCCTCTACGGCGAAGCGCAATTGCCAGTGTTCCATCCGGCCACCGGCGGCAACCCGTCACAATGGGTGAGGACTCCAAATAACATGCCCGAGGGTAAGAAGGTGCCGAAGTTTGGACCGACCGGTTTCGGCAACCCTTATAACAACTACACCTGGCAGATGAATGTTTGGAATAACAAACTGTGGATCGGGACGATGGACTGGAGTTACATGGCTGCTAAAGGGGCGGAGCTTGGCCAGACCATGAAATTGAACGGGTTTACTGTCACTCTTCCACAGTTTGACGGCTCCCGCTTTGGCGCTGACCTGTACTCGTTTGCCAGCGTTTCCTCCCCGGCCGTAGCGGAATCCATCAACGGTGTGGGTAACTACACGAACTACGGTGTGCGGAATATTCTTCTGGTCAGTTCTACGATGATGTTCATCGGTACAGCCAATCCGATGAACCTTCTGACGAACAAGACGGATGACATACCCGAAGGCGGCTGGGAGCTGATCGAGCTCAATGCGGCTCAGACGCTTCCGCCACGACGGTTCTGATTCCGCGACCGTATCGGAGAAGTGAAGGAGTTGCTGGGAACCGAGGAAGCACATCTTTGGTGCTTCCGGCCGCAAAAGCTGAACGAAGGCCGGCTCTTAGAAGCCGGCCTTTCTTTTCTGAGCTCCGACGAGCGGGCGCGCCTGGATCGATTCCTGGTCCCGGAGCCCCGCCACGTCTTTCTCTGCACCCGTCTTGTCGCTCGCTCGATCCTTTCTCTGTACGCGGAAGTCGAACCGTGGGAGTGGATCTTTCAGACGAATCCGTACGGCCGGCCTGAGATTGCTTCGCCTGCAGAATACCGCCGTCTCCGCTTCAATCTCTCCAATAAGAATGGACTCATCGTGTGTCTGGTTGCCCGGGATGGCGACCTCGGAGTCGACGTTGAAGACACGTCACAACCCCCTCGCCGCCTTCTCGATATTGCTGACCGCTTCTTCTCCGCTCGCGAGGCTGCTGCCTTGCGAGCGTTGCGGTCCACCGAAGAGCAGCGGTCCCGCTTCTACCATTACTGGACTTTGAAGGAATCCTATATAAAAGCGCGGGGCGTCGGACTCGCCCTCGGTTTGTCCGGTTTCTCGTTTCTGTTTGAGCCCGGAGGGATTCGGATCACCTACGAACCTGGCTTCGTCGACCCCCAGGAATGGGACTTTCAATTGTTACACGTTGACGGCCGGCACGTAATCGGTGTAACGCTAGAACGTCACAAACTGTCAAACAAGCAACTCCTTCCGCGCAACGCCGAGGAAGCAGTTTTTCACGAGTTGCGCCGGGTCAGCGACATTGGCCCTGCTGGCGGCCTTTGATCCCCGACGGAGGATGGAATGAACGAGCGAATTGGGGGTGGTCTTTGAGAAGGTTGACGATTGTGGGCCTGCTGGCCGTGGTGGTGGCAACGTTCGCGCAAGAGCGCTTTCCGCGCCTGCGGCAGCGAAGACAAGCGCGAATGCAAGCC
>JADGHK010000628.1 GCA_019686145.1 Bryobacteraceae bacterium
TTCGTCATATTTTCCCGGCTGTACGCCTGCCATCCTCCCAGCAGCAGGAATGGGGCAAAGACGATCAGCAGCCACAGCTTTGCTCTGGCAGGTAGCTTTTCTCCCTTCTCCCACCGGAACAGCTTTGTGGCGATGAAGGTGGAGATCGCCGTCGTCAAGATCAGCGCGATCGCCGAGGGTGCATTTGCGGCGATCGTTTCGTTTCGCAGCAGGATTCCCTGAAGGCCCGTGTACACGTAGGTTGCCGGAAGAAACTGCGCCGCAACCTGAACCCACTCCGGCAGGAACGCCAGCGGAAACGTCGCGCCGCTGAAGAAGAGCATCGGGAGATACAAGAGCTGAATGATGATCTGGCTCTCCTGAAGCGAGTTCACGACGGCCGCGATTACCAGCCCCAGTGAGCGGAAGGCAATCACGCCAAGCGACAGAAAGAGGAGCAGGGACAGGAGCTGCTCCGGAGTCCGCATGCCGTAGACGAAGTGTGCCAGAGCCAGGATCAGGATGGCCGAAGGCATATAGGCCAGCCATCCGACGACGGTCGAAGCCACCAGAATTGGACTCGGACCAATGGGCGCGACTTTGAACCGGCGAAGGATGTTCTGCTCCCGTTCCTGCACGGTCCGCAGGCCTGCGCCAAAGAATCCCGCGCCGAGCACGCCCAGGATCAGGACCATCGAAACAATTTGCGTAATGACGCCGCTCTGGGCGGCACGAAATGTCTGCGCAAAAGTGAAGAAGAAGACGAGCGGGAAGGCGTAGTTGAAGAACAGGACCATCTTGTCCCGCAGCGTCAGCTTGAGGTTGATCTTTATATTGGCTATGTAGGCTTTCATTCGCGCAGGCTCTTTCCCGTGAGCTCGATGAAAGCGTCCTCCAGTGTCGGCCGCTTCAGGTGGATATCTTCAAGCTCCAGGCCGTTCTGATCGACCCATTTCACGAGTTCCACAATGGTTTTCGCCGGGCAGCCCGACTTTACGCTCAACCCGCGCCGATCGCTGCTGACCTGCAACAGGTCTCCTTCTCGCGACGGCAGATCAATATCAGAAAACGGAGTCGTACATCGAATCTCAATAATCGACTGGCCGAGTGTGCGAGCCTGGATCTCGCGAGGCGTACCGATTGCAATGATGCGCCCTTCATCGATAATTGCAACGCGATCACACAGGCGTTCGGCTTCTTCGATGTAGTGCGTGGTCAGCAGAATCGTCCGCTTGTTCTCCCGGAGCTCTTCAATCAGCTCGTGAATCTCCAGGCGAACCTGGGGGTCGAGCCCCGTCGTTGGTTCATCGAGAAAGAGAAGCTGCGGATCGTTGACCAAGGCGAGCGCAAGGGCCAATCGCTGCTTCTGTCCGCCCGATAGTTGTCCGTAATGGCTGTTGCGCTTCTCCTGAAGCTGGAGGCGCTTCAGGAGGACGTCAAGGTCGACCCGGCGGTTGTAGAACGCAGCAAATAGCTCAATCGCTTCCGCCACAGTGATCTTCTCTTGAAGATTTGTTGCCTGCAGGGAGACTCCGATCCGGTCCTTCAATTGCGCCGCCTGCTGATCCGGATCGAAGCCAAGGACCGAGACTTTTCCCTCGGTCCGGGAGCGGAGTCCTTCGAGAATCTCGACTGTCGTTGTCTTGCCAGCTCCGTTAGGCCCGAGCAGACCGAAGACCTCGCCTGCGTATACCTCGAAGTCGATGCCACGGACTGCTTCGAAGTCGCCGTACCGTTTCTTCAGGCCCTGTACGACGATTACGGGCTCGGTCATTGGGAGCTCAGGTAGCTGGCGATCATCGTCAGTTCGGCGGCGGTATACCCTTTTACGAGCGAACCGTGCAGCCAATCGGAAGCAGGACGGATCGTCACATCGCGCGCGCGGAGCGTCCGCAGTACGGGAGTCATGGAGTTCAAATCGTAAAGACGAACCGTGTCCGAGGATTGTTCCACAACGATCGCAGGAAACGGCGCTTCGCCCCGGATTGCCGCCATTCTGACCCGGTTCGCTCTGCCTTTCTGGATGGCATTCAAAATGTCGGCGCTCGCCGCTGCTGCCCTCGCTAAAGCTGGACCGACAGCGACGCCTTGGTTGTCGAGGACGTGGCAGGATCCGCAGCGCGTCCCCTTTGTCGCGTCGAAGAACAGACTGCGTCCGGGGTGAGCTTCAACGGCTGGGGCCGCAGGCTTGACGGCGGGCAGGGAACTGACTTTAACCCCACCTGTATCGCCGCCGCCGCCGGCGAGGCTTTCTACGTAGGCAATGACAGCGTTGAGGTCGGCCTCATTCAGGGTTGACTTAAAGGCAGGCATCGCTGTGTTGGCGATACCGTCCCGGATGACTCGTACGAGGTACTGCCTTTCAAACTGGCGTCCTCGCAGCCGGGGGCCTCGATTGGCAGCGCCCTTTGCGCCGTGACAGTAGCCGATCGCGCAGCTTTGGGAAAAGATCTTCTCACCGCGTGCCAGATCGGGCGGGGGTGCGGTAGCCTGTGACAGAAGAAGCGCCAGGAGGATCATCACCGTTCCTCCGGAAGACCGAAAACGATGATCGTGGAGCCGCCGCGGAACTTCTCGGCTTCCGGC
>JADGHK010000629.1 GCA_019686145.1 Bryobacteraceae bacterium
CACTCCGGCGCCTACCGTCCACAGGCACTCCCTGAGGAGCAAGCCCGCAATTTCTTCTGGCCCGGCCCCCAGAGTCATGCGGACACCTAGTTCGTATGTTCGGGCTGCTGCTGTATATGAAACCATCACGTAAATGGCCACGGCAGACAGGAGCACAGCGAACGCGGCGTAAAGGCCGAGCACCGCCGCGCGAACCCGTGGCGGCGTTTGGGTGGAATCGATTACGTCCTGAACGGTCCGGATAAGATCCAGCGGGTCGCCGCTCGCCGCAACCGTCCGTTCGTTCAGCTCTCTTGCCAATCCTGCCCGCAGCCTGTCAAAGCGCGCGACAACGGTCATCTCAGTGCTGGTTAGCAGATCGCGGTAAGGAGCGGAATAAGGCAAATAGAACTGGGGTTCCCACTGCTCTTCGAGCTGCCCGCCTTTGACAGGCCCGACGACGCCGACTACAGTCCTCGCATTCGGCTCACCTGACAGAAGCAACTGCTGGCCGAGTGCGCGGCCATTCCACATGCGGCGCGCCAGCTCGCTGTTGACGATCACAGCCTGACGTTCAAACGGAAGGAAGTTGCGGCCCTCGGTGATCTCGATACCCATCGCTCGGAAATATTCGCCGCCAACCACGTAACGCTGCGCCATCAGCGGCCCGCTCTCCGGGTGTTCCACCCAGAGATAGCTGGCTCCGCCGGCCAAGGGAAGTTTGTCCACGACACCGGCTGCGACCACCCCGGGCATCGACGCAATGGAATCCAGGACGGCCCGCTGCTTGTAGAGAGTGCTCGGGATATCCTTGCTGTCGCCGGACAGGGCCAGTTCCCCTATCATCGTATTGCCGGGGTCGAAGCCAGTTTCGACGTTGAGAAGACGGAGAAAGCTTCGAATCGCCATCTGCGCCAGCACAAGCAGCGTGCACGCCATCGCCACTTCCATAACCACAAGGAACCGGCGAGTGAAGACGCCCCGCGTGCCGCCCATGCCGCCGCCATGATCACCCAGTGCAGCCAAAACCTTCACACCGAGGACGTGGAGGGCAGGCGTTCCGGCAGCGATGACCCCTGAGATGACTGAAGCAAGCAGCGCAAAGGCGGCTGTCGACAGATTGAGAATTCTGGATGGCCTGAGGACCACACCTTGTCCGGCGAATACTTCAGAAATGAATGACGCCGCAAAAGCAAGCGCAAGCAAACCGGCCGCACCGCTCAAGAGGCCATAGAGCGCTGCCTCTACGAGCGCTTTCGCCACTAAATCCCGCCTGCTGGCTCCGACGGCAATCTGTATGGCCGTTTCCTGACGGCGCCGAATCGCGCGAGTCAGCAGGATTCCGGACGTATTAAAAATACCCGCTCCGAGGACGACCAAAGCCCCCAAGAAGAGCACCGTAATGGCGGGACGGATCTGTTGCGAAAGGTTGGCCTGGAGGGGAGTGACGAGTACGACGGTCCCGCGGTTTATGTTGTGCTTCGCGAATAAGCCTTGCTTCAAACGCTCAAGGATTACGTTGTATTCGGCTCGCACCTGTTCCAGAGTGACATCTGCCTTTCGCTTCCCGACCCACCTTGGCGCTGTGGTTCCAAAGGAGTCTCCCCCGGATTTGAAGAGCCTGTTCGAATCCCTGTACGGGTCTCGTGCGAGTACCCAAATCTGTGTTTCCGCCGGAAACTCGAATGGTTCCGCCAGCACGCCGATGAGCGTGTATGGCCGCCCGTTGAGGAGAACCGTTCGCCCCGGTAATTCGCGGTCACCGCCGAACCAGGCCTGCCAGAAACCGTAGCTGACTACGGCCAGGTCCGCCGTTTCCTGCTGATCTTGAGAGGTAAAGCGCCGGCCAAGAAGAACGGGGACGTCAAAGACGTCGAAGAACGAAGACGAGACTGCGGCGACGTGAACACGCTGCCCTTTGACCGGATCGAACAGATTCATCGATCCGTACCGGTAGTACGCCAAGGCTTCGAGCGATTGCTGAGCCCGCCAGACGTCCATCTCTCCTCCATTGGGCAGCATCGTCAAACCGCCAATGTGGACGAGGCGATCGGCATGCGGTACAAGGACAGGACGGAGTACCAGTGCGTCGAGCACGCCAAATACTGCCGTCGTTAAACCGATCGCGAATCCGAGCGTGAGCAGGATGAAGATCAGTCCTGCGCGGTCCCGCATTATGCTCCGCCATGCGAGCTTCAGCGCATAACGCATCGGCTCCGTACCTCCGAGTCATTCGGCAAGCCAGCTATTGCGCCGGCACCCACTTGCCCCCGCGACACTGCACAATTTTGCCGTCCATTCGGGCGAGCGCGCCTTCCGAGTAGAGCTTCTGGTCGAGCATGCAAGGCCCGCCTCTCGCTGCACTTGATTCCCTCTTTGAATCGCGGAGCCAGATCGAGACGGCAAGCCACAGGATGATCGCAAGTCCGGCAATCCACACTGAAGCGCGAATCACGTATCGCATAAGCCAAAACTCCTCTGAACGCTGAATTCGGCAACTAGTTGTCACATCAGCTTTCCTTTAATAGGAGAAGTTACAACCGTTGGCAGCTTCACATTCGAGCCATTTGGGCTGACAAAAAAG
>JADGHK010000630.1 GCA_019686145.1 Bryobacteraceae bacterium
GGGCGTCACCTACGCGCCGACTCTCGCTGTTTACGAGCCGCGGCCGCGTTTCCAGAGTTCGGATTTGCTCCAGGCCGTCCTTGGACCCGAGGCGTGGGCCGTCCTCGCCAAAGAGCGCTTCGATCCGATCCTTTCGCTGCCCAGAGCAAGGCGCTGGCAATACCTCTTGCAGAATGCGGCTGCACTCCGCGAAGCAGGCATCGCCTTTGGCGTAGGAACCGATGCGGGGATGAGCGGCACTTATCACGGCTGGGCCACGCTTCGGGAACTGGAACTCCTCGTCGCCGGCGGGCTCAGTCCGCTGGAAGCGATCAAGGCAGCGACGTCCGGCAGCGCCAGAGCCCTGCGCGTAGAGGGAGAGCGGGGTACGATCGCTCCGGGCAAGCTGGCGGATCTGTTGCTGGTGGAGGGCGCTCCGCACAGAAGGATCCGGGATATCTACAACGTCCGCCGCGTGTTTCTGAATGGCCAGGAGGTGGACCGTCCGAAGCTCATATCTCTCGTGGCCGATCCGAACCCGACCCCGATCCCCGCGATTCCAGCCCGGGAGCGGATCGATGACTTCGAGAATGCGGAACGCAGCCTGCTCGATACCCTGCGGATCAACGGGACTGATAGCGGCCACGACAAGTCGAAGATGATGTTCACGCGGACGCTTCGCAGCGAGGGGAACCATGCCCTTACGATCACAGTCCGGATGGCGGAAAAGGACGATCCATTCGCACTGGTGGCAATTCCGCTGAGCAGAGGCGCGGTTGAGCCCGTGGATGCGCGCACCTTTAAAGGCATCCGCTTTGAGGCTCGGGGCGAAGGACCGTACACCTTTGCGGTCTCGACGCGGCGGGAATCCTATTCTGCCCCGTTCGAAGCTGGCGCTGCGTGGCGGACCATCTCGATTCCTTTCGCTCAGCTCAAGGGGAAGTCGCGATGGACGGGTGACGATCTGCTCATGGTCGTCTTCTCGATTTCGCGGCCCGCCGGTTTCTCCGCCTGGCTTGAGATCGATAACGTTTCTTTCTTCCGATGACACGCGAGCACCTTCTACAGCAGCTCTCCCGCTACCGGCCCTTCGACGAACATGAGACAGCCATGGCGGAGCGATTGCGCGACTTTGTCGCATCCCATCCTGATTGTTTTGAACGCAGCCTGGCGGTCGGCCACATTACGGGTTCCGCGTGGGTGGTCGATGCGGATCGGAGCCATGTGCTGCTAACGCACCATGGCAAGCTCGACAAGTGGCTGCAGCTCGGCGGGCATGCAGACGGGGATCCCGACGTACTGCGCGTTGCGCTTCGGGAAGTCATGGAGGAATCCGGACTTGAAGACATTCGCCCGCTTTCCGAGGACATCTTCGATGTCGACGTGCACCTGATTCCTGCGCGCGGTCACGAGCCCGAACACTTCCACTACGACGTGCGGTTTCTCCTGGAGGCCGACCGCAACGCACCCTTGCAGATTACGGGCGAATCGAAAGCCCTCGAATGGGTGAAGGTGAATCGTGTCGTCGAATTGACGCAGGAAGAGTCCATTCTGCGCATGCTGCGAAAAGCACGAATCCGTTTCGGCTGCTAGGACTGCACCCGGCTGGCTACGGCGTCTGTTGACCGGGTAGCGCCGCGGGTTGCTGTTGCGTCAGGCAGTGCAGTGTGCCGAGCCCGAGTACGAGGTCGACGGAATGAATGCCGCACACCTCGCGATCGGGAAAGAGCTTCGCCAGAATGGTCAACGCTTCGCGATCTGCCGGGTCGTTAAAGGTAGGTACGAGAACGAGGCCGTTGGCGATGTAGAAGTTGGCGTAGCTGGCGGGCAGACGCTGCCCGTCGAAGTAGAGCGGCCGCGGCATCGGGAGAGGAACGATATCGAGTTTCCTGCCGTCCTGGTCGGTCATCTGCTCGAGGCGCCGCAGATTGGCCTGAAGCGGCTCAAAGTTCACCTCGGACGGATCCTGCTCCAACGCCAGCACGACGGTATGAGGATTCACGAACCGGGCGAGGTCGTCGACGTGCCCGTGTGTGTCGTCGCCGGCAATACCGCGGTCCAGCCAAAGCACCTTTCGAACTCCGAGATATTTTGCGAACGCCTCTTCGATCTGCTCGCGATTCATCCCCGGATTGCGCTGCTGCACCGTGCTCAGCAGGCACTCCTCGGTGGTCAGCAGGGAGCCCTTGCCGTTCACGTCAATTGCGCCGCCCTCCAGGACGATGCGAGACCCGTTGTGCTTAGGCGTGAACTCCTGCATCCCGAACCGTTCGGCAAGAAACCCGGCGACGCTGTCATCTTCTTCGAAATTCGGGTATTTGGCCCAGGCATTGAATTTCCAATTCGTCACCGCGACCTCGCCCGCCTGGTTGCGAACGAAGATCGGGCAGTAATCCCGGGTCCAGCTTCTTGTCGTGAAGCACTCGACGAACTCCACCTGGCTCATGTTCGCGCCCGATTTTTGCAGGACGCGGCGGGCTTGAGGGAGGTGTTTGGGGGCGATCAGGATCCGGACAACCTCAACCTGCGAGAGTTTTCGGACAATCTCCCCGTAGACCCAGGGGATGGGGTGAAATTTGCCGGG
>JADGHK010000631.1 GCA_019686145.1 Bryobacteraceae bacterium
CTCCGATTTGACGGAACTCGGCGACATCACAGGAGAGGCGCTGACCAAACGCGTTCGCTATGGATTCAGCAAACTGGCGGAGCTGAATCGCTTCGACCGGATGGCGGTCATTTCAGATAAATTCTGGATTCGCGCCGTCGCCGGCTGGACCTCCAGGCTCTTCCCGCAAATCGAAGTGAAAGTCTTTGGGTCCAAAGACCGCCAAAAGGCCACGGAGTGGGTATCCAGGCAGCACGCCTAGAACCTCGTTGAGCGGGCTGGCAGATCAAAGATCTGCCAGGCTGCTGAGGGTCGCAAAATCCCAGGCCGGCTTCGGCAGCAGCTTCACATTCGTCGCCGTGCGAAAAATTGCCTGCGCCGCCGCTGGCTCCATCACGGATCCGGACGCCGCCCGCGGCCCCGCAATCACGACTTGCCTTGGCGCAAGAGATGCCGCAATTGCAGGCAGGTCTGTGTGATTCAGCAGCTTCGGAACGAGACTGCCGAAGACGTCCAGATTCGCCTCCTGCGGCGGCGTGAAGTATCCGCCTCCCGCAAACTGATCCGCTTCGAAAATCTCCTGGAACGAGATGAGCCCGCCGGATAGCAGGAGCGCGCGGATGCGCGTCTCGAAGGCCGCGGTAAACAGCGCCGGGGTGGTCAGCAATCCCCGGGCGGCGACGGCGATTGGAGCGGTTCGCAGGTCTGGGCGCGAAGCCAGCGCCTGGACAAGCGACAGAATGTCGGTGACGCGCTGTGCAGCCAGCGGCTCCCCGAGGATCAGCGAGGCCCAGGCATAGTGCTGCTCCGTCGAATGAGAGCGGGCGTAGCGGGCGGCGCCGGACGTCAGTTCCGGTGCAAGATCTCCAAAGCCGCGGATATCGGCCGCGCAGACGGCAAAGCCTGACTCCGCAAGACGGTGAAACAGCTCGCCTTCCCTCCAGCTCTGCCGCCCGGCGGAATCGAGCACCAGAAGCGTCTGGCGAACGGTACGGCCCATCGGCAGATAAAGCCATGCCGGAAGAAAGACATCAGGCGCTGACTGGACCTCGATGGCCTCCAAGGTCGCCGTACGGTAACTGGTCCGCCCCACGACGGCGGCTTTGACCTGCGGGTCTGGCTTGCGCGGCTGAAACACCCGCGCCAGCGACGATCCCCGGGCAGACTGGGCGCTCCATCCCTTGCGCGCTAAGGCCGCCGGCGTAAGCCCGCCAAACGCCACAACAACATTTCCCTGCTTCGTGACGCGCAGCCGCTCTTCCGGGATCGGTTTGATGACCGGCTCCTCGGTGATGGCTTGAGGACGCTCGAGCAACCAGCGGCTCATCCAGTTGTAGATTTGCAAACGCAGGTCATAAGACAGCCCGTGCGGCAACGGCGTCTCATGCCAGCCGAGGTGATCCGTGTGTCCGAGCCGCGCATAGACCGCACTTAGACGCTGATATTCTTCGCGGCCGTTCTCGAGGTAATTCGGCGAATACGTTCCCGCAAAGTCCTTAGCGCTCACAAGCACCAAGAGCGGCTTCGGAGCCATCGGATAGAGCAGGTCCCAGCGGTCAAACCCGAGCGGACCGGAACCAATGAAATTCTGCTCGGCGTCGTCCGTGGCGCCGGGAGGAATGAAGTTCCGCGCGGCCACGTTTTCGGTGTTCGGGCAGGCGACCGCAGCCGCTGCCAGCCGGTCGTCCACCGCCGCAAGCAGCATCGTGTTGGTTCCGCCGCCAGACTGTCCCGTAGAAGCAAGTCTTCGGGAGTCCACAAGAGGATGTGCCGCGAGGTAATCCAGGCTGCGGACGGCGTCCCACGTTTGCAGGCGCGTGGCAGTGTCACCGACCAGCAGCATTTGCTTGCCAGGGAGGGTATGCTCATCGTCGGCGCCTCCGGGCAGCCGGGTGCGGGATGGGACGTTCCCCGGGTAATAGGTGCGCTCGCCTTGCCCCATCGGATCGAACGCCAGTACCACAAATCCAAGCCGCGCCAATCCCTGGCAACAGATCTGATACAGAGGATAGGCCTTGCCGTCAGTCGAGTGCCCGGCCTGGAAGAGAATTCCAGGGTATGGCGGTTTGCCGGTCGTGGGTAGATACAGATTGGCCGAGACGTGGAGCCCTGGCTGCGTCTCATAAACGACGCACTCGACGCGAACCCCGTCGTGCTCAAACGAATTCGTGGTGCGGGCATTCAACGGCGTCCTCTGGAGTTCGCCGCCCACCAGCTCCCAGAAGGTCCGTCTCACCCACTGCTGGCGGTTCCGAATCGCCGCTTCCGTCGTGAGCCCGCGAATTGCCGCCGATCGCCGTTCGTACGCCTCCCGAGCCAGCATACGCAGGTGATCGGGAAGGCAGCGTGCATAGTCTCGATACTCGACGCGTGAAACTTGCTGGCCCAGCGCAGGCAATGACAGAAGCACTGTGCCGCCCTTGATAACGGACCTTCTGGATAAGCCCGTATTTGCCACGATTCCTTTCCTCCTACCGCGCTGTTCTGCTTCCTTCCACACTTCGACTGGCGATCCTCGCATGCGGCCGGACTTCGCCAACGAGCGGCCGGATATAGTCCAGATAAGCGGGCGTTACGTCGTGTA
>JADGHK010000632.1 GCA_019686145.1 Bryobacteraceae bacterium
GGTGGCCTGGATGACGCACACCGTCTCACAGAACCCGTCGCCAGCACGATCTACTTTGCAGGAGAGCATACGGCGCGCGGCGAGTGGGGGACGGTTCACGGCGCGATCGCCTCGGGCCTTCGAGCCGCTGGTCAAATCCTGGCCGCTTCGTAAGGGAGCTAAGTAAATGCCTTCCAAATGAGGAACGCAGCGCCGGCGAGAAATCCGAGCAGCGCCTGATACTCCTGATTTCGCATGTACAGGCGCAGGCTGAACGTGTCCGGCCCCCAGTCCTTGCTCAGCCGGGGCAGCAGCATCGGGACTTCCCGGGCATAGTCCGCATACTGGGGAAAGAGCTTGCGAAGGTGCTGCTCTTCCAGTTCGATGACCGGCAGATAGACCAGCAGGAAGACTGCCGCAAACAGGAGACCAAGAACCCATTCCCGGGCAGCAATCACGAGGCCTCCCGCCACGATCAGAGTGCCGACGTAAAGCGGATTCCTCACCATCGCGTACGGCCCGGAGCGGGCCATGGTCTGGTTCTTCGCTAAGTGCCCCGCCGCCCACGCCCGCAACAGGATGCCGAGGATCGCAATGGGCAGGCCGATCGCAAGGGAGACGGAGTTCGGACGCGAGAGGAAGGCAAACGCTGCAACCAGAACGAAGCCGCCGGAAACTCGCAGCCGCGCGACGAAGTCTGCGTACGGTTTGGGGAACCAGTAGCGGCGCATCAGACGGACGCCCTCGAAGCGCGGAATGGCCTGGCGATCACAGCCTTGAGGGCTTCAAAAACGTCATCGGGAGAGATATCAAGCATGCTAGGGTCAATCTCTGCGCGTCGTTTGTAGCTTGTTTTCGCGCGCTGGCTTCGCAGAACTTTGAAAGTGCTTCCGTAGGGTCCGTTACGGCCCGGATCAGTCGGCCCGAAAATCGCCACGCCAGGCTTTTCGAGAGCTGCGGCAAGATGCAGAGGTCCGCTATCCAGTCCGACTACGGCCGTCGCCCGCCTCGTCGCGTGGATCAGGCCCTGGAGTCCCGAACCATTGGATAAGACGTGCGGCACCTTCTGGAACTGCGGAACGGATTCCGGAGGACCGTTCAGCACAAGCGGCAAGCCAAGTTCTGATTCCAGACGTTTGCCGAGGCGGCCGTAATATTCGAGCGGCCACTGCTTGGAAGTCCAGCCGGCAAGGGGACATGCGAGGACGAAATCTCCGTCGGGCAGTTGCCCTTCGGGCTTTCCCGCCGGCAGCGGGAATGCGTGCAAAATGTTCGCCGCTCCCGCGGCTTTCGCCAGCTCCAGGTTTTTGTCGACCACGTGGCGGGCCCGAGTTTGCACCGGGTTCGAGTAGAAGAGAGCAGCCAGCCGCTCTCGCAGTTCGGAGTAATGAAAACCAAAGATCTGGTCTGGCCGGACAAGCGTGGCGACGATGGCGGACTGGATGAGACCTTGAAAGTCGATGACGGTCTGGAACCGGCGGCCCCGCAGCAATTTAACGGAAGAGACGATGTCTCCCAGACGTTTTCTGGGAAGTGGAAGTATTTCATCCACAAAGGGGTTCTCCGCAAGCAGAAAGCTCCACTTCGGATCGACGGCCCATGCCACCGTCGACCTCGGGTAGCTGTGCTTAATGCTTGCGACCGCCGGGAGCGTGTGCAGGATGTCTCCCATGGCTCCCAGCCTCACCACCAGTATGTTGTCTCCAGCCATCGCAGCGACGCGTCTTTCAGGCAGCGTTTCGTGAGCGAACGCGGCTCATGAACTCGCGTCGCCGCTTGCCGTCGGCCGCCTCATCATCGATCACTTCCTCCGGCTTGAGCAAATGCAGCAGCTCGACCGATCGTTCCTCGTCGACCACAACATAATCCACGCCGGACAGCGCTGCAACCAGTTCCGCCCGTGCTTCAGCCGGCATCAAAGGCTCCTCGGGCGTTCGCACAAGCACCATGAGCAGGCGGTCCTGGCCGGATGCACGCAATTCCGATACGCGTTCCGCATGCGCGGCGAGCAGCGGGTCGAAATAGCCAGTGAGCAGCAAGATATCGCGTCCGGCGCCGCGAGCGTCCTCTACGAGCGACGCCGCGCGTGCCGCCCCGATGATCTTGCAACGAGTATCCACAGTCATTTTCTATTTGACCAGTTTCATAAAGCTGTACGCTACCGATCGCTATCGCATCAGTTTGACGGCCGCCTGTATGACCGATTCCACGGTTACCGCGGTCATGCAGCGGTGGTCGATCGGACACTCCCTGAGGAAACAGGGACTGCAGTCCACCGGTTCCCGCACCACTTTCGCGAGAGGACCGGTGGGACCGGTAGCGATGTGGTCGGTGGCGCCAAAGACCGCGACGGTGGGAACGCCAAGCGCGGATGCGATGTGCATCGCGCCGGAATCGTTGGTTAGATAGACGCGGCAGGCAGCAGCCATCTGGATGAAATCCCTGAGTGCTGTCTCTCCCGCAAAATTTCGTACCGGCACATTCGCGGCACGAATTCGCCCGGCTACTGCTTCGCAAAGCGCGCGCTCCGTGCCCGATCCGAAGACCGCAACGCCCGCATGCAATAGCCGGGAAAGCGCGATA
>JADGHK010000633.1 GCA_019686145.1 Bryobacteraceae bacterium
GCCTGGGTTGCCGCGCGAATGGCGTCTTCGTCACCGGAGAGCAGAGCCTCGCGCAGGTCGTTTACCGTTCCGAAGACGCTTTCCGAAGGGCCAGGGCTGTCGAAAAGCTCTTGCGCGGTCTTGGAGACCGACAATAGCGTGCCGCTTGGGAGCTCGATCTGCCTTGTCGCGGGCGATCCCGCATACGCGCTGACCGGAGGAGTTTGCTGAAAGTCGAGGGTGTACGGAGGGACGGAGTCCGAATCGCCAGAGAAGACAAAACGGCCCTCAACCGCAGTCTGGCTCAAACTCACCAGGTTCTGAAGCTTGGCCGCTACTTCATCCGCCAGAATCTTCCTTGACTCCGCGGTCTGGCTCCCCGACGCGCCCTGACTGCCCAACGCCTTGACCTCGTCGAGAATGGTCACTGCCGATCGGATTGCCG
The DNA here is from genome assembly GCA_019686145.1 of Bryobacteraceae bacterium. GTDB lineage: Bacteria > Acidobacteriota > Terriglobia > Bryobacterales > Bryobacteraceae > JADGHK01. The sequence continues at coordinate 425 of JADGHK010000633.1, forward strand.
TCTCGGCGGCGTCGACCTCCGCCTTCACGCGGCCGAGGTTCGACTGGATTTGCGTGTTGCGGCTGCGCTCGCTCCGAATCCGAAGCAACGAGCTCACCTGATCCGGCGAATCGGAGGCCGTTTTCAGCCGCAGTCCCGAGCTGATCTGATCGTTGGCCTTCGCAATCCGCTGATTGATGCGCTCCAGTTGCCGCAGGAACTGATTGGTATCGGGGGGCAGGGAATTGATCACGTCGTCTCCTCGCTAGCGGACCATGTTGATGATCGTATCGGTCATTTCATTGAGGACCGTGACCATTTGTGCGGCGGCCTCGTATGCTGTCTGAAACTCGATGATGCGGGCTGCCTCCTCGTCGAGCGATACGCCGGAGATGGAAGCGCGCATGAGCTGTGCCTGCGTGAGCAGAAGTTCTTCGGTTTCTTCGCTTTCCCGGGCCGCGGAAAGATCCCGGCCGAGCTGTGCCGCGATTTCACCGTAAAAGCCAGTGAAGGTGAGATTGTCCAACGAGGCCTGAGGGGCCGTGCCGAGCGCGGCAAGCGCCAGGGCATTGCCATTGCCGCCCGGAGCAGTCGCCGAAGCGGCTGCGATTTCCGCGGGCGTCAGCGGGTTCACGGTGAGCGTCAAGGCCGCGTCCGTTGCCGATCCATAAGCAAACAGATTCTGCGTGGGCGGCAGCCCGTTCTGGTCAAGACCATTCGCCAGAGTTGTGTTCACGCTATCGGCAAGCGCTGCCGCCAGGCGGTTGAGGTCGTTGAGATAGGACGGGATATTCGTGTTATGAACGGCCACCAGTGCGCTTAGCGTTCCCCCCTGTATGTTGGCCGTCAAATCGTTGCCCTGGTCGTCGAGGATACGGAGGGATCCAGTAGAGGTATCCGTCTGCAAGGCAAAAGACTGGGACGGCATCACGAGAGGCGTGAGTCCGCCGAGATAGATGGAGATGCCGTCGGCTGCTTCCATCATGGTGAAATCCGTGAGACCGGACAGTTCTTCGAGCAGACTGTATAGCTGGGCATCGACCCCCGCATCGCCCTCGGCCTGGCCGCTGGTCCGGCGAGCGAGATCGAGCTGATGAATCCTCGCTGCGAGATCGTTGATGCGGGTAACAACGGAGGCAGCCTGCTGTGCCGTCTCCGTTCTTGCGGTGGTCAGCTCCCGCGCCGTGTAGTTGATGCTTGTCGCAACCGCGGCAGCCCGGTCAAGGACCGCTTGCCTTGCCGCAGTATCGTTCGGCGCTACCGAGAGCGCCGAGAAGCTTTCAAACAGCTTGTTGATGGCGTTAGGAATTCCTGCTCCCTCCGAGACGGTGAGGACGGGCTCGATGCGGGCCAGACTCGAAGCAGTTTGCGACGACCGTCCATAGGACTGGCTTCGCAGCCAGACGCTGCGCTCCGCGAAAAGATCACGGGCGCTGATACGCTCGCCGGCATCGACACCGCCGATGAGGCCGTACTCGGGCTGGAACGATCGCGCCACCAACTGCAGCCTTTCTTTTGCATAGCCGGGGGTCTGCGCATTCGCGACGTTGTTCTGTGTTACGGCGAGAGCCCGTTCGTAAGCCCGGAGGGCGCCCGCGGCGCTAAGGAGTGAACCGAAAAGACTTCCCACGTTTAGCCCTCTAATACGTGCGCTGGCGGAGGCGGAGCAACCACTGGTTCTCCGGTAGGGGTATAGGCGTCGCCGGTGGAGGTGAGCAGCTCGGCCCTCTCCGCGTGAAAGCCGGCTGCGCTTTGCAGAAGCACGCCGATCTGCTTCAGTTCTTTACGGAGATGATCCACCTCCACAGCGAGGACTGGATTCTTTTCGACACGAATATCTTTCAGCCTGTCGGCCACCCTTGCCAGGTGGCCCGTCGACTTCCTGACGTTGTCGGCCGATGCATCCAGCAGTAGTCTTCGCGCCGCATCCAGCTCAACCCTGGCTTCCGTGAGTAGGCTGTGTGGCGTCACCATAGCGCGGCTAGAAGCCGCCGAGAGCCGAATCGACGATTGCCGCGCTCACGGCGCTCGAATCTATCTGATAGCGCCCGCTTTCGATGTCACGGCTGAGCTGCTCTAATCGCGCCGCCCATTCCGGAGAATCCTGAGACAGACTCCTCACGGTTTCCGCCAGGTTCGAAAGCTGCACTTCATCGCC
>JADGHK010000634.1 GCA_019686145.1 Bryobacteraceae bacterium
GGGAGGCATCATAGCCGGCGTCGATTAAAATGTGAGCCTTCTTCTCTTCGTTTGCCTTGCACCAGATGAAGCGCTCGATGTCGGGGTGATCGGCGTTCAAGATCACCATCTTTGCGGCGCGGCGGGTTTTGCCGCCGCTCTTGATGACGCCCGCAAAGGCGTCGAATCCTTTCATGAAGCTGAGAGGCCCGGAGGCGCGGCCGCCGCCCGAGAGCGAACAGTTCTCCTCACGGAGAGTCGAGAGATTGGTCCCTGTTCCCGACCCCCACTTAAACAGCATGCCTTCCGTCTTTGCAAGGTCGAGAATCGATTCCAGCGTGTCACCGACCGAGTTGATGAAGCACGCCGAGCACTGCGGTTTGTGAACCGAGGGGTCGAGCTTTTGCACCGTGCCTGATTCCTCATCCCAATACCATCCGTAGCCCCTCGGCTCTTTCACACCGACGTTGAACCAGACCGGCGAATTGAAGCACGCCTTCTGCGTCAGCATCAGATGCGCCAGTTCGTTCCGAAAGTTCTCGGCGTCTTCCTTCGTTTTGAAATACCGGCCTTCAATGCCCCAGTCCGTAATCGTGTCAACGACGCGGTGGACCAGCTGGGCGACGCTGCGCTCCCGTTCCGGCGAGCCTACCTTTCCGTGAAAATACTTGCTGGCAACAATATTGGTGGCCGTTTGTGACCAGTCTGCGGGGACCTCCACATCCCGCTGCTCGAAAATAATGGCGCCCTTGTCATTCCCGATTGTGGCAGTCCGGAGTTCCCACTGAACTTCGTCATAGGGCGTCTTGCCGGGCTCCAGCTTCGCGGTGAAGTATCGGGGAAAGGTCACGCCTGTGCGATCCTTTTTCGGCAGGCTTCGCTTCAGTTCCGCAGCTCGAGAGGTGAGGTCAACGCTTAACTGTCCCATTTGATTTCCCTTCGGAGGTTTTATTGTAAAGGCAACCCTAGTGAGTCTGCCCCAATATATTGGGGTTCGTCAAGAACTATATCTATACACAGTATCACGCAGTTACGAAGGCGCTACAATGCGGAATTCGGAGGCGTTTGAATTTCGACCTGGAGAGGGGCAAAGTGCCGCCGTCCGAGGCTCATTTCAAGGACTTGTGGGCCCGGCGGGAGCCCGTTCGGCAGGCGGAAGTTAATTTCATAGCGAGGCGGGACCGGGTCGGTGCAAAAAATATCCTCGATCTCGACCGGACGTCCGCCGATAAGCGCCTGAAAAGATTCGGGTTGGCTTGTCTCCTCGATGGTCACCTTGACCACGCCGCTATGGAACAGGGTGCCGGCCATGAGATCGATGCCGTCGGAAACAGAGACGATCCGGGGCACCTGCGGGGGAGGCGGCAGGACGCGGATATGCCGCTCCGGTGAGATCGGCCTTCCCTGCCAGTAAAGCCGTACCGGCTGGAGGCCGGTTCCGAGTCCGGCGGGAAGCTGACAGTTTACCTGCTGGAGGCCGTCCGCTTCGGCTGGACCGATGTAGTTTACAATTCCGGCCTTGCCTCCGATCTCGACGCCGAGGTGATTGAGGTCCGCGTCGGCCAGCAAGCGGTCCACCCAAATACTAAGGAAGGCAAACCGCCCGCGGGGCGGGATTACGGGCTCTCCGCTGGAGGCGTTGGTGATTCGCCGGATGTGAACTTCCGGGGCATCGGCGGAGGGCTGCCATCCCTCGGGCTTCTTGCACAGCGTAACCCACATGTATTGGGTCCCCACGCCCTCGAGCGCCAGTAATTGAAGATGATGCTGGCGGGCGAAGGCGGCGACTTCCTCACCCTGGATGCGGACGCCAGACCACGTATCGTATCGGGCTGCCGTCTCAGGAAGACCGTTGATCTGGCACCGCAGAATGCCGCCCACCTTCAGCACGCGCCGTGCTTCCCGCAGATAGTTCCACACGATCTCGCGGCTCGGAATGTGCTGGAAGACCGCGTAGGAGTAGGCCAAGTCGAAGGAGTCGTCCGCAAAGGCCCGCAAGTCGGAATGGGGCGCATGGTGAGCGTGGGCGTGCGGGACATTGCGGAGGTTGCGCTGCGCGAGCCGGATCATCTCATCGGAGATGTCGACGCCGTGGATCTCGCCGAAGCACTCGCTCATGGGCTTCAGCAGGCGTCCCGGACCGCAGCCAATCTCAATCGCCCGGCGCGCCCGCGGATTCCCGCGCGGGAGCCGCTTGAGCTCTGCTCGTAGCAGACGGACGACGTCGGCGGCAGTGGCGAAGAACTCCTCCTCGCTCTGCTTGCGCCTTCCGAAAGCGACGTAATAATGCGCATCCTCGCGGGCGCGCGCATTCCAGTCCTCCTGCATCCAAGCCGTTGTGTCGGTCGGGTTCATCGTCTCTATGCTACCCCGCGGCCGCCCGCTTGGCTGAGGGGCGCTCAGGTCGAGTTCACCGATGGATTTACTGGAATGGACGGAGAAAGGATGGTGAATTATCTATTATTTGTAACTGAAATAACAAGCAATTTGTTGAACACCAAGTAACATTTCTGTTGACAGTTGTTACAATTTGGATTTTAATGGCGTTCGGGCTAATCACGATGAGACTCGCGCGAACGC
>JADGHK010000635.1 GCA_019686145.1 Bryobacteraceae bacterium
ACGATCCTCCGCGAAGTCGACTATAAGACGGCGTTCGACAGGGTGGTCAATACCTGGAAGACCTGCGCCGATATCGCCGTCGATTATGGATTAACCATGGTGTGGGAATTCGAGCCTGGCTTTGCTTTCAACAAGCCCAGCGACATCATTCGCGTGCATGACGCCGTCGACAAGCCGAACTTCGGGCTGATGTACGACACCTGCCACGGCCAGATGTGCGCTGTTGTCGGCGCTCGTCAGGAGGGCGAGAAGGAGGTAATGGCGAACCAGATTGAATTTATCCGCAAGCTGGACGGGCGCATCAAGCACATCCACCTGATCGATTCGGATAACACCTGTCATAAAGACGCGAACGGAGAGGACGAGACTTCCTCTCACCCGCCCTTCGGTCTCGGAGTCCTGAACTTTGACGAGATCATGCCGGAGCTGGTGAAAGCGAGCCGTCTGCCGCATGACTGGTGGACCATCGATCTCTGCTTCTGGCCGGACGCCTGGGCCGCAACAGAAACGTGCAAGAAGAAGCTGGATGAGCTGATTGCCAAGTACGGCCAGACGTCGCGGGATGCCGTCGCCTAGTGAGGATAGACATGGCAAAGGAACTTCGTGTCGGAATGATTGGATATGGGTTTATGGGGCGGGCCCATTCGAATGCGTACAAGCGCCTCAACGATTTCTTCGCTGTTCAGCACCGGCCCGTGCTGAAGGCAGTGTGCGCCAGGAATGCCGAAAAGGCGAAAGCCTTTGCGGAGATCTGGGGCTACGAGCGCGTCGAGACAGACTGGCGCAAGGTTGTGGAAGCTCCCGATATTGACCTTGTCGATATCGGGTCTCCCAATGACACCCATTACGAGATTGCGCTGGCCGCGGCCAAAAACGGCAAGATGGTGCTCTGCGAGAAGCCGCTCGCGATGAACGTGCAGCAGGCGGAAGAGATGACGAAGGCTGTGGAGGCCGCCGGCGTTCCCAACATGGTGTGGTTCAACTACCGCAGAGTGCCGGCTATCGCTCTCGCCAGGCAGATCATCGACGAAGGGCGTATCGGACAGCCGTTCCACTACCGGGCAACCTACCTCCAGGACTGGACCATCTCTCCGGACGTGCCGCAAGGCGGCGCTGCACTGTGGCGGCTTGATGCGAGCGTCGCGGGTTCGGGTGTTACCGGCGATCTGCTTGCGCATTCGATTGACACCGCGATGTGGCTGAACGGTCCGATCACACGGGTCGTCGCAAAGACGCAAACGTTCGTCAAAGAGCGCAAGCACGCCGTCACAGGGAAGGTGGAACCAGTCCAGATCGACGATGCCTGCATGTTCCTGGCGGAGTTCGCCAACGGCTCAATGGGCACCTTCGAGTCCACGCGCTATGCAAGAGGACGCAAGAACTTCAACACATTCGAACTGAACGGCGCGGACGGCAGCGTCTATTTCGATCTCGAAGAGCCGGAGTACCTGCAGTTCTTCGAGTACAAGCAGCTTCAGTCCGGCAAGAAGGTGGAATCTCATCTCACGGGCTGGCGCAAGATCCACACAACGAACTCCGAGCACCCGTATATGAGCCACTATTGGGTGCCCGGGACCTGTATCGGCTACGAGCACACGTTCCTGAATGCTCTCGCTGACTTTGTAATGGGGATTGAAAGCGGAAAGCCAGCCCAGCCCGACTTTCGCAACGCGCTCCAGACGCAGAAGGTTTGCGACGCGGTGCTGGAGTCGGCGCGAACCGGCCGGTGGACGGAGACCGGTGTCGAACTGGAGGCAGTAGGCAAGGCGTCTTAGCAAAGGAGAAGACTTATGGCGGATGTGACAAGGCGGGGAGCTCTGGCGGGCGCGGCCGCTAATCTTTTGATACTGAAACCCCAGACGGTGTTTGGCTCGCAGGCGAATTCCGCCATCTCTTTTGGCATTATCGGGACTGGAGGACGCGGGCGCTATGTCGGCACGTTGATGACCAAGGTCCCGCAAGCCCGCCTCGGTGCGATCTGTGACCTGTACCCGGATCGAATTGATTTGGCGAAGACGCAGATCCCCGGCGCGGACAAGGTGAAGGCGTACAAGGACTATAAGGAACTGCTGGCGCAGACCGACATTGATGCCGTGCTGATCGCCACACCCGTCTATCTGCACCCCGAGCATTTTGAGGCTGCGGTCAACGCCAGGAAACACATCTACTGCGAAAAGCCGGCGGGCGCGGATGTGGCGGGCGTGAAGCGCCTGATGCGGGCCGCCGAACGAGCAGACAGGTCCAAGACGATCGCCTTCGGTTACCAGCAGCGCTTTAGTCCCGAGTATCTGAAGGCGGAGAACATGCTGCGCACGGGCCAGATCGGGGAGCTGAATCTTATGCTCAGCTACTGGATCTGGGGCGGCAGCGCCTTCCGGCCGTTTACGCCGCCTCCGATGCCAGAGGAGCACAAGAAAAACCGGCTCTGGCATCATTTCAAGGAGACCTCCGGCGACTTCATCGTCGAGCAGGACTGCCATGGCCTCGACGTGTTGAACTGGTTTGCGCAGGCACACCCGTTGCGCGCGACCGGCGAGGGAGGCCGCAAGGC
>JADGHK010000636.1 GCA_019686145.1 Bryobacteraceae bacterium
GCAGAGCCGTGTTCACTTCTTCGCCGTCGCTTCACATGTGATGCGCCAGGTGCTGGTAGACCATGCGCGCAAAAAGAATGCAGCCCGGAGGGGGAGCGGCTCACGCAAAATTTCTCTTGAAGATGCCGGCCTCATCTCGAACAGCCGGAGTATCGATCTGCTGGCGCTCGACGAAGCGCTCCGGGAGTTGTCGGCATTCGACGAACGCAAAAGCCGCATCATCGAGATGCGTTACTTTGGCGGGTGCACCATAGAGGAAACAGCCGAGGCATTAGGAGTTGCGCCCATCACCGTTCTCCGGGAATCCCGCCTTGCCGAGGCGTGGCTCCGGCGGGCTCTGACGGGAAGCGCCGGAGCATCCGGTTCCTCATGACACCAGAACGGTGGCGGCTCATCGAGACGATCTTTCAACATGCCGCCGACCTCGAGCCCTCGGCGAGGACTCTTTACCTCGACAAAGCATGCCGGAATGACCCGGAGTTACGGCGGGAGGTGGAGGCTCTCCTCGCCAGCGACACGCCTCTTGGCCCGCTCATCCGGGGAGCCGTGCTCGAAGCGGCCGCGGAGCTTGATCCTGAAGGGTCGGATCTGAGCGCCATCGGGACGCTCGGACGGCGCATCGGACCGTATCGCCTGGCAAGACTGCTAGGCCGCGGCGGCATGGGCTCCGTCTACCTGGCGGTGCGCGACGATGAGCAATACGAAAAGACAGTCGCGATCAAGCTTGTCCGCCGCGGCATGACCAGCGACTTTGTCCTCCGGCGATTCCGCCGCGAGTGTCAAATCCTCGCCAGGCTCGAGCACCCGAACATCGCCCGGCTGCTCGATGCGGGCGTCTCCAGCGATGGCTTGCCGTACCTCGTGATGGAGTATGTCGACGGCAAGCCGATCAACCAGTACTGCGAAGCGGCGCAGCTCTCGATTCGTGAAAGGCTTGAGCTGTTCCGTCAGGTCTGCAGCGCGGTGCACCACGCACATCAGAATCTGGTAGTCCACCGCGATTTGAAGCCGAGCAATGTCCTTGTCACTGCGGAGGGCGTGCCAAAGCTCCTGGACTTCGGCATCGCGAAGCTTCTCGATCCCGCATGGAGCGACGACTCCGTCAGCTTTCAGGCTGCCGGCTTTCGCGTTCTCACGCCGGACTACGCAAGCCCCGAGCAGGTACGCGGCGAGCCCCCAACCACCGCAACCGATATCTACTCGCTGGGCGCCATGCTGTACGAGCTGCTGACCGGGCAGCGGCCCCACCGGCTCAAATCCAAGTCACCCGCCGAAGCGGTGCAGGTGATCTGCCAGGCAGACACGGAAAAGCCCAGCACGGCAATCAAGCGGCGGGAGGATCTCCCGCTCCGCACTCGGCGTCAGCGGGCACGGCAGCTCGCAGGGGAGCTGGACAACATCATTCTGATGGCGATGCACAAGAATGCCGCCCACCGCTACGTCTCAGCGGATCAGCTCTCTGAAGACATCCGCCGTTACCTCGAAGGCCGGCCCGTTCTCGCACGGCAGGACTCCGTTTTCTACCGCACGACGAAGTTTGTTCGCCGCCATGGCGTGCCGTTGCTGGCGACATCGCTTCTGCTCGTCACGCTCGTCTCCGGCATTATCGCAACTACGGTGCAGGCCAGGCGCGCGGAGCGGCGGTTTCAGCAAGTCCGCGAGCTGGCCAACACGCTCCTTTCCGACTACGAGGAGAAGCTGCGAGGGTTGCCAGCGGCAACCGAGCTCCGCGCGTCACTCGTGACCACCGTGCTCGGCTATCTGGACGCACTCGCCGAGGATGCACGGGACGACCGCAATCTCGGGATGGATCTGGCGGCGGCATACGAACGGGCAGCGGACGTTCTGGGGAATCCTCTTTCCCACAACCTCGGCCAGCCGCAGGAGGCCTTGAAGAACCTTCAAAAGGCAATCGCAATCTACGAGCGGGTTGCAGAATCCAAGCAAGCAGATCCTCCTTTGGTCCGCCGTTTGGCGTGGGCGTACTTCAAAGCCGGAGATCTCGAGGCATACTGCGGAAACTCGGCAAGCTCAGCCGACTCCTACCGGAAGGGCTTCTCGCTGGCTGCAAGCCTCTCAACCGCCAGTTCTTCGCCCGTTGAGAACTACGAAGTCCAGCTTGTTTCCTATCTGAGGGCGGGCGACGTACTGTTGCGCGCTGGTCATGCTCCGGCAGCCATCCCCCGCTACGAGCATGGCCTCGGCATCGCGTCCAAATGGAGCGAAACCGCGTCCGTTCCGTCAGCCAAAGTCTGGCTGTGCAAGGCCCGCCTCCGATTGGCCGAGGCTCTCAGAGCCTCAGGGGCGCTGGAACAGGCGCTCGACCAGGTCAGGCAAGCTCACGCCGACGCAGCAGCGCTCCTGAATGACAATCCGGCCGGCGCCGAGCATCGCCGGCTGCTGGCAGCGATAAAGATTTCCACCGCCCGGCTCCTCGGTGATCCGACAGGCTTGAATCTCCTGAAGCCCAGGGAAGCGATCCAATACGCCGCGGAGGCTTATTCTCTAACGGAGCAAGCGGCGTCTGCCGACCCTGCCGAT
>JADGHK010000637.1 GCA_019686145.1 Bryobacteraceae bacterium
GAACTCTACAGGGAAATGAAGATGAAGACGAATCCCCCCTCCCGCGAGGAAGCGATTCGCCTGATGTCGCAGCATCCGAACCTGATCAAACGTCCCCTGATCGTCAAGGGGAGAAAAATTGTACTAGGTTTCGACCCGGACGAGATTCGCGCTTTATACAGGTCGTGACACCAACCGCGAAAAAGCGCGTCCAACGGACATGAGATACCGGGTCGTGTTTCGGGAACGCTTTGACGTGCGCGGAGACCAGGCAGACGAGCCGCCGGAATTCCTCGACCCGCAACTGACGGACGACATCCTGCTGGACGCCCAATTCATCGAGCGAACCAAGCCCGACAGCCTTCATGTCCAGGAAGTGATGGACGAAGACGATAGCTGGGTGAGCATTGGCACCGAGGTGTGGGAATACGAGGTTGCCGATGACCGGGAAAACGATTTTATCGCGGCCCTGGAGAACTCGAGGATGGTAGTCGAGTACGAGCGCCTTGACGAAACGCCCGACGCGTTATGAATCCAGTTGGGCGAAGATGTGGTAGTGGAAGACCCTCGATCCGAGTATTTGCGGCGGCTGGAGGCACGCCGCGCAGAGCGTGATCGCCAGGAGCGCCGTCACCGCACCTTAGGAAATCTTCGCCTCGTCACCGTCGCTGCCGCCGCGGCAATGCTTTGGATCCGCCTCCCCGGCGTGGCGCTGGCGTTTCCGGCAGCCGTGTTCGTGATCCTTCTTATCGTTCACGAGCGTGCATTGCGCCGTCTTGCCCACACCCAGCGGGCCGTCGCGTTTTACGAACGCTGTCTGAACCGGCTCGACGGCCGGTGGCGAGGTGAAGGCGAAACAGGGGACCGCTTCGTGGACCCCTCGCATCCCTTTGCGCAAGACCTTGACCTCTTCGGCCGCGGCAGCCTCTTCGAGCTCATCTCCACCGCCCGCACCAGAGCCGGGGAAGAGACGCTCGCCCGGTGGCTGATGGCTCCTGCTCCCGTCTCCGAGATCCGCTCCCGTCAGGCGGCAATCGAGGAGCTGCGCGGCCGCATCGATCTGCGCGAGGACCTGGCCCTCCTTGGCGAAAACATTCGCTCCGGCGTGAACGCAAGCGCCCTTGCCGCGTGGGGCCAGCAGCCGCCCGTACTCGATCATCCATGGGCCCGATTGGCCGCCCCGATCCTGGTGGTCCTGCTCGTGGTCACGCTCGCCGGCTGGGGGTGGATGGGATGGCCGCTGTTCCCCGCCTTGCTCGTGGGCGGCGCGATGGCGGCATTTTCCCTTCACTTCAAGAAGAGGGTGATGCACGTGGTCCATGCACTGGAGCAGCCGGGCCGCGATCTCTCGCTGCTCGCGGCTGTGCTCGTACGGCTGGAGCGGGAGGAGTTTACGTCACCCCGCCTAACCGCCCTCCGCGCGAAGCTTGAAACCGCCGGTTCACCGCCCTCCCGGCAGATCGCCAGGCTAAGCCGTCTCGTGGAACTGGTCGACTCGCGGGATCACCTGCTCCTTCGCTTTGCCGGGCCTCTCGTTTTGTGGACAACGCAGCTTGCTTTCGCCGTCGAAGCCTGGAGGAAGCGTTCCGGTCCCTCGGTGGAGCGCTGGCTTGCCGCTGTCGGAGAAATGGAAGCCTTGACCGCCCTTGCCGGCTACGCCTTTGAGCACCCGGCCGATCCGTTCCCCGAGTTCGTGGACGAAGGACCGTACTTCGAGGGCATCGGGTTGGCGCACCCCCTCCTGCCCGAAGACCGCGCCGTGCGGAACGATCTGCGCCTTGACCGGAACCTGCAGCTGCTTATCGTAAGCGGCTCCAACATGTCCGGCAAGACCACCATGCTGCGTACGGTCGGCGTCAATCTCGTTCTTGCGCAAGCCGGAGCGCCGGTCCGAGCCCGCCGGCTCCGCCTCAGCCCGCTCTCTCTCGGCGCATCCATCCGGGTCCATGACTCCCTGGAGCAAGGACTCTCGCGTTTCTACACGGAAGTTCTTCGGCTGCGGCAGCTCGTCGAGATCGCAGCCGGCGCCCGGCTGCTGTTTCTCCTCGACGAGATTCTGCACGGAACGAATTCGCACGACCGGCGCATTGGAGCCGCCGCCGTCCTACGCACCCTGGTTCAGCGCGGAGCGATCGGACTCGTCACGACGCACGACCTGGCCCTCACCGAGATCGCCGATGATCCCGCCGTCCACGCGGCGAACGTCCATTTTCAGGATGAGTTCGTCGAAGGCCGGATCGTGTTCGACTACAAGATGCGGCCGGGCGTGGTCACGAAAAGCAACGCCCTGGAGCTGATGCGGTCGGTCGGACTGGACGTTTCCGAGGCGGTCTGAAACCCGGGCGCCCCCCTTGACAACAGGCCCGAGGTCTGTCCTAAATCCCAAAGCCGTCTGTCTCCAGAGTCTTCCCGGGCTCTCCTCGCAAATTTTGAAACGACCCGCAACTAAAAGAAATAACAGTACTTATAGGCCAAACCACCCGCTCCGGAGTTCACACCCGCAAAGCCCCTGTGCGATACTGAAGAATAGGAAGAACCGTAAAGAGCAATGACCCAG
>JADGHK010000638.1 GCA_019686145.1 Bryobacteraceae bacterium
CACAGAGCGGGAGTGAATTTTCTCGTCCGTCTCAGTCTCAGGGCCGGGCAGGGAACCGTTGCCCGCATCGACGCGCCGGTGTTCAAATCTGCCCTCCAGAGTGTCGGCGCTGTCCCGGAAAACCCCTTCCACCCACTCGTAAAAGAACAAGCGGGGACAGTAGACAAACTCGTTGACCATCCGTGCCGGCAGGTAGTCCGGCAAGGAACTTCTTGCAGATTCCGGAAGAACAGGCAGCGCTCCCATCTCCGCTTCGCCCTTTCGTCCCGGTCAGACGACGATGCAGGGGGCATCGACAGCCGAGTATGGTCTGCCCAGCGCGGTGATAACCCGGTCGCCCCGGCCTTCCGAGGGGCCGAGGTTCACGAAGAGCACCTGGTCCTCCTCGTGATGAATGATTTCCGATAAATCGCGCCGGCATCTGGCCAAATCGCTCGGCGTCAACTGGCATTCAAATACCGAGTACTGCAGGTGGTCGCCGTAGTTGCGCATGGTCTTGAAGACTTTGCGCAACCGCTTATCGTCGGAAATGTCGTAGCAGATCAGGTAGGAATCGCGCATGGAACGGACTAGCTCATTTTATTTAGTGACATAAGGTCTGATGGTGTTTCAGGGGTCCTCATATCAAATCAACTGTGGCCGCGGGCACAGTTGATTCCTGCGGCACTCGCCTAAACCAAAAAGAGTATATCGACTCCCCCAAAAGATGGCAGCAGTCGGATGTTGCTTTGATATAATCGTGCCTCAAATCCCAGAGCCCATGCGCGAAGATTGCCGGAAGTATTTTTCCTCCTATTTTCCCCTTATTACTGGAGCTGACTCACCTTATGACTGGCAGTTCCAGTACTTCGAGTCTCTTATCAATGGCGCAGAGTACGACTCAATCGGGTTGCCGACCGGCTCGGGAAAAACCTCCATCTTACAGATCTGGCTCCTGGCACTCGGATGGAAAGGCCTGCATGCTCTGGAAGTGCCGATTCCGCGACGTCTTGTGTGGGTAGTCAATCGGCGGGTGGTTGTGGATCAGGCGACGGAGGAAGCTGAGGGGATTGTTAGAACCATCGAGGGAATTGCTAACCAGGACCCAAGTGATCCGCTAATTCGCGGCCTTCGCTCTTACTCTCAATCCGGTAAACTGCTGGCCGTAAGTACTCTTCGCGGCCAGAAGGCGGATAACCGGGAGTGGAGCGACGATCCCTCGACGCCGGCCATTGTCGTCGGAACGGTAGATATGATTGGCAGCCGCCTTTTATTCCGGGGTTACGGAGATGGCAAGTACTGGCGGCCTCAGCATGCGGGATTGCTCGGAGTCGATACGCTCATTGTAAATGACGAATCGCACCTCACACCCGCGTTTGCAGAACTTCTGGTGGAACTGAAGCGCCGGCAGCCAGCCGCGAAAATTCCAGGAAAAACGTTCCGAATTCTTCTCGTTTCGGCAACGGACGGAGGAAGAGGCGAGCATCCGTTTCCCGCCTCCCTAGAAGGGGATCTCAAGTATAACGAGCGATTCCGGCGGGTTTACGAAGCGGAAAAGCGGCTCATGCTGCATGAATGCGCGGATAAGCGCAGCGCGGAATCGAAGATGCTGGAGCTTGCGCTGGAGCCGGGCGCGCTGCGAACGCTCATCTTTATCGAGAGCCCGGAAGACGCCGCGCAGTTCGCCGACCGGGTTGCAAAGAAGGCTGGCAGCGACCGGGTCTGCCTTCTGACCGGAACAATGCGCGGATGGGAACGGGACCAGCTAGTAAAGGATCCCGTGTTTCAGCAATTTCTACGCCGCGAGCTGCCCGGTGAGCCCTGCTGGCTGGTGGCCACGTCTGCCGCTGAAGTGGGGGTGAATTTGAGCGCGGAGCGGATGATCACGATGCTGCGGGAGTCCGATCACCTGCAGCAGAGGCTCGGGAGGTTGAACCGGTTTGGCGACCAGGACGGTGAACCGCACCGCGTGGGCGTTGCGCATGTTCTGTATATTCCGCCGAAGTCCTCTGATCGGGGCGATCAGGCGGCGCTCCAGGCTACGCTTCACTACTTGAAGACGCTCCCGGCTCTTGCACCAGGCGTTTTTGACGTCTCCTGCCGCGCACTCACCGAATCACCGCCGGGACCCGAAACACGAGAGCCCGATCCGCTGATGTGCCGGCTGGACGATCGCGTGATCGATCTATGGTCACAGACGAGCGCCAGCGGCGGCATGCCGGACGTAGAGCTCTGGCTGCACGGAAAGCAGGAAGGATACGCGGAGACGGAGGTGCTTTGGCGTGCTGATGTCGAGCACCTGGCAAGGCTGCGCGACAAAGACCGTGACGAGGCGTTGAAGAAATACTTCGTGCTGCCGCATGAAGTTCTCCGCGAGCCTACGAGCCGGCTGCGGAAGAAGCTTGCGGAAGTTGCGGAGGGCGTTCCGGAACTGGAGGTGGTCGTCGTCCGGCGCGACGGCAGCTCGAAGGTGTATGCACTCAACAAGTTGACGGGTGACGACGTCGATCTGGCGTATTGCCGCGTTATACTGCCGCCGGGATGCGGAGGACTCTC
>JADGHK010000639.1 GCA_019686145.1 Bryobacteraceae bacterium
CTTGAGAACTACGCCGATGACGAACCGCTTCGCGCGATCGTGGAGATTGTGAATATCAACGACGGTGACCTGTGCCCGCCGCCAGTCGATGCGGGCCGTCCGGTCCGAATGCCCTCCCCGAATCAGATGCCCCGCGCGATAAGCGGCAGCTTCGAGGCGGCGAATGAAGGCGCTGCGCGTCCCGGGTGCAGCCGAAGCGGCCCACGCTTCCACATTGTCCCGGATCAGCTCAACGAGATCGTCGAAGGTGTTCAGTCCTTCGACATCCAGGTTTACGAGTTCCGCCTCAATGCGGTCTACGATGGCGCTCAGCTGGCTTGTTTCTGCGTCCGCATCGGCGAAGAGGAATCGCAGATAACGCTCCCGGCAGAACTCTTCGATCGACCAGCAGTACGCACTGATGCCCTCCGAGCGCATGCCGGTATCGGGAAGCAGGACCTCTTGCCCGCGCCGGACTGGTGCGAAGAAGCTCACGCTCTCGAAGGGTCCGGCAGGCAAGCCGAGGCGCCTGTATATCTCAGCAGCTTCGGGCGGGAGCGCGCTGTTCGCCTTGTCGAGGAACAGCAGATCTTCACCCTTCACGTTGAAGATCACTGCGCGGGTGTTTGCGCGCTCGGGTCCGGGCACGCTCACGTTGAAGATGCCATGCAGGAGAAACGTGGCGTAGGTCGTTTTGGCGGCAACCCCGGAGATGCCGGAGATATTCACATGCGCGCCGCGCGTTCCGTCGAGAAATTCGAAGTTGCCGTAGACCGGCTCGCCATTGCGCGACACACCGAGCGGTAAGCGCTTCTTCATTCCGTCGAAGAAAAGGGCCTGATCGCGGTCCGTTCCTTCGGCCCGATACACCGCCTGCCCGGGCAGAGGCGGCACGTAAATCTCCGGCTCAATCCGGGTGACGCTGACGTGAGCCTTGATGGCGTGCGTCAGCGGAAGGACTCCCTGCTCGGAGAGAAAGACATCGCTTTCAAGACGCGCTCCTTCATGGCGGGCGACGATCGTGTCGACGATGCCGTAACTGCGCACCGTCCGGCCATCCGACAGCGGCCGGCTTACCATCACAACCTCATCCAGTTGCAGAACCTCGTCCGCGGGCACGGCGATCCAGTAGCCGAGAGGCTCCGCGTCCAGCGTGCCGAGCACCTTTCCAATTTCCTGGTTCATAGCATGAGTCCTTCTGAAATGCGCTTCTCAATTGCACGTTGAATCAGTGTGGCGTCGCCCATCTGATTCCGCAGATGCTCTTCGAGCGCGCCCACGACTGTCAGATTTTGCGGCGCGCGGGAGTCCCGATTTGCAGAGGAGGCGAAGCGCGGCAAAAAGGCCGCGGACATATCCGCCAGAGCCACTGCAGCATCGATTCCTCCCGCCGCGCTCGCCTCCAGACGAATCACACCGGAGAAGCCGTGGTGAATGGATCGCCGTTCGGCAATCCGTAAATACCAGCTATAGCGATCGTTCCGGCCTTCGCTCATCACGGCGAACAGCGGAGTCCTCTCGCCTGCCTTCAGCCGCGTGACGAGTTCCATGTGCCCGGGTCCCAGGTAGAGACGGTGAATCGTCTTCACGACACCGACGATCAGCCCAGGCGGCTCGTGGAAAAATGGCAGCGGACCGTCGAGGAAAACCACTTCCGTGGACAGACTGCGAGCCAGTAGCTCCTCGGCCTCGCGCATCGAGGCCTGCAGTTTCAGCAGGAGACTGTCGGGGTTGGCGTCGGGAACCGAAAGACCCTCGAAGCGCAGCTCGGTGTTCCCCACCCGTAAGGTTTCCGTACGGTTCAGGCCGGAGGTCAGAATCAACGTTCTCGCGGTTCTGCATCCGGCAAACGTCGCGGCGCCAGCCGTCACAACCGTCGCGCCCGTCGCGAAGGTTGCGAAGATGCCATGTACGATGCCCTGCGGCGGGAGTCCGACGATCCGGGCTTCAATGCGGCGGACACCGTCGACGAAGGCCGCGGAACCGGGCGGCGCCTGCTTCCGCGCGATCGGCGCCCACTGCACCGTTTCAACACCGGTTTCGACCTGAATGTTCCCCTCGACTGTCTCGCCGTTCTCCGCCTGGATGGAAGGCAGATAATCTGCGCTCCACGGATCAAGGAACAGCCGCGTTCTCTCTGACTCGCTCACCGTACACGTTCACTTTAAGCGAACTTTGTTCACAAAGCAAGAACCAAAGCAAGAACTTTGTGATATTCTTTAATGGGCAAATATGGACGACGTCGGGAAGCGCATCCGCGAGGTGCGCAGGAGCCGGGGTATGACGCAGGACCAGCTTGCTGCGGCTACGGGTTTGAGCAAGAGTTTTATCAGCGAAGTCGAGAACGACTCCCGCAATGTAAGCTCGAAGAATCTGCTCAACATTGCGAATGCGCTCGGAGCATCGGTCGAGTACCTGCTGCGCGGCGTCTCGCCGGCGGCGCCGCAGCCGGAGATAGCGGTAACGATTCCGCCGCAACTGGCGGAGGCAGCCAGGCGGCTGAACTTATCATTCGCCGAAACAGTCGACCTGCTGCAAACGCAGCAATCGGTTGTT
>JADGHK010000640.1 GCA_019686145.1 Bryobacteraceae bacterium
CCGCGCGTTGAAATCAAAATTGGTGAGCTGATTGAACCTCTCCGTCCGCGCAGGCTCCACGTCCCAGCGCAGTCCAAGGTTCAGCGTCAACCGCGGCGTAACCTTCCAATCGTCTTGCAGGTAGAGAGCGTAGTAGGTGTTCTGCAGCGCCAGAGCCGGGGAAGGAGTAATCGATCCACCGGCGATGCCAAGCAGGAACGTGGCGAGGCCGTATCCTGCCGTTGCGCTGGAAGCCGTAGGGTTGGGTCCCTGGGTGAAAGTCGGCCCGAAAGAGAACTGTATCGCCTGGTCATTCGTTTGCCGCGTGTTGAAGCGGAGAATGCGGGTCTCGAAGCCAGCCTTCAGGGTGTGCCGTGTCAGCGTCTTTGTGATCGCGGCTTGCCCCGTAAAGGTATCCATGCCGAACGAAATGACATCGGTTGCCCCCAGAGATCCTCCGACGACCACGTTCGGAACAGAACCCGTAACGGAAAGCCCATTTACAAGGATCGCCGGGAACGCAGCCGGATCACCGATCTCAGACTTCAGTCTCGCAGGGAAGCCGAGGGTCGTAATGTCGAAGCCATCGCTAAAAGGACGGCGGGTGTTGGCAAGCCTTGCCCACGACACGCGAAACGTTCCGAGAGTTGTAGGCGAGAAGACGTGCGTATCCTCGATGACCGTATTGTAGCGGGTGAATACCTGCGGGCCGGCGCTCGGAGAAGCGATGAACTCCTTGCCATAAGCGGGCGCGCGATTCCAAGGGGAATCGTCGTAGCTGAACCGGCCGAAAATGCGATTGTTATCGTTGAAGGAGTGGTCAAGCCGGGCGCTCCACGTATTCTTCTCGATCCTGTTGGAGTCCGTCCTCGAGAAGTTGTTGACTCCCGTGAACCCGGATCCTGCGCTGGTCGGAGCAGGCCAATAGCGGGCAATGTTCCGGGCTACGGGATCCATGCGATCGACTGGAATGCGATTGCCGGGAAACGGCTGCCGGATGAAACCCGTGCCGGAGGGATTCGGAGCCGTCGTCAGCGGATCGTAGATCGTAATGAGCTGATTATTCGCATTGCGCGTGTTCGAAAAGTCTCCCGCAAGCTCTTCGGGGCGGGGGACAGTCCCGGTGAAGGTGACTCCCTGAACAAAGCGCACCAGCTCCGTGCTTGCGAAAAAGAAGGTGCGATTGCGGCCGTCATAAAGATTGGGCAGGACGACAGGGCCGCCAACCGTGCCGCCAAACTGATTGAAGCGAAACGGCGCCTTCGGCTTGTTTCCCCGATTCGCGAAGAAGTCGTTGGCGTTGAGCTTGTCGTTCCGCAAAAACTCGTAGAGCGTAAAATGCAGATCGTTAGTGCCGCTCTTCGTCACCACGTTGAAGACACCGCCCGCGGCGCGTCCGTACTCGGCGCTGAACGCATTCGTTTCCACTTTGAACTCCTGCACCGAGTCCACGTTCGCAAACACCACTGGCTGGTTCTGCGCCGGCGCCGTATTCGGCGCACCATCGAGCAGGTACTCATTCTGATTGCCCCGCGCTCCATTAATCGAGGCGGATGCTGTGGAGATTTGATCGACCGGAAGATCATTGGCTCCCGCAGAAATACGAACACCTGGGACCAGGCCGGCCAGGGCATAAGGATTGCGTCCAAGCAGTGGCAGATTGGAAACTTGAGCGCCCTGCACCAGCTGACCCAGCGTGCTCGACTCCGATTCCAGCAGAACGGCTTCCGCTGCCACCTCCACGGACTCACTGACGGATCCAACTTGTAGTGTCAGATCGACACGCGCGACCTGATTGACGGCGAGAGTAAGGCCGGTTTGCCGCAACGTATTAAAGCCAGACTTCTCTGCAGTAATTGTGTAGGTGCCAGGCAGAAGTTGAGGCAGATTGTAATACCCCGAGTCATTCGACTCGGTGGAGCTCGCTACGCCAGTGGCGTCATTCCTGGCCTCAATCTTGACCCCGGGAACAACGGCGCCCGAAGCGTCCGTCACTCTGCCAGTGACAGAAGCCGTCTGACCGAACGCAGTAGCAGCCACGATGAGGCACAAAAGTAAAAGTAAGAGGAATTGTCGCATTAGGTTCTTTTGTGTTGGTGGTTAGTGATACGAACTGCCATGTCACATGATATGTTGGCTGCATTGCAGAATCAAGGGTTAACAGGCGTAGAGTTGATGCCCTATGCCGAGGCTTCGCGGGCAGTATTCCTCGTGTGATCAGTGCCTCCGTGTCAAACTGAAAGTGGGACGGAATGCGGCTCGGATATCCGTGCATCAACACGAGCCTGCCCACCGGAAGCACCAAAACTTTCCGGCTGAAGTCCTACTCGGCTGAACGATTAGCGGCAACCGTCGAGGCGAATCTTGCCGGACTCACCGATATCCTCGAATTCAATCTTGCACACAACCTGCTCTTCTTTCGCATCTCCTCGCAGATCATTCCGTTTGCTTCACACCCGGTCTCGCGCTACCCCTGGCAGGAGTGGTTCCGCAGCCGCTTCGATGAGATCGGTAGATTCATACGGGCGCACGGAATGCGGATGTCCATGCAT
>JADGHK010000641.1 GCA_019686145.1 Bryobacteraceae bacterium
GCGCTCCGCGGACTTGGACGTGAGGAAGATGTTCTTTCGGAACGGCTTCAGTACTTCGCCAAACACCTCCTCGGATTTGCCATTCCAATACAGGCGCGCCGTATCGAAATAGTTGATGCCGAGTTCGTAAGCGCGCAGAGTGATGGCCTTCGCATCCTCATATCCGCACATCGGAAAGCGCCCGCTCGCCTGGCCGATGATCGTCAGCTTTTCGCCGGTCTTTCCAAAGACTCGCTTCGGAATCTCCCCGGACGTTCCGGCCGCCTTCTGGGCCGCATTCGCCGCAAGCGCAAATCCGCCGGCAGCCGATGAAGTGATGAACGATCGACGTCGCATGCTCATCTCCTCTCAAGACTGTATACCAGGAACGTTGCAACCGGAAGCTGAAACTAGACGGGTGGGGACGGCCAGCCCTTCCGGTCAAGCGCGCGGTCCAGGTTAAAGGCGGCGCTGATCAGCGCCATGTGCGTGAGCGCCTGAGGGAAATTCCCCAGAGCCTCACCGTGCGGCCCGATCTGCTCGGCGTACAGCCCCAAGTGGTTCGCATAGCCGAGCATTTCCTCGAACAGCAGCCGGGCCTGCTGCAAGCGGGCCGGCTCGCTCAGGCCCGCCCGGGTCATTGCCTCCACCAGCCAGAAGCTGCAGCAGTTGAAGGTGCCCTCCCCGCTGGTGAATCCATCCGGCGCCTCCTCATGGTTGTACCGGTAGACCAGGCCGTGCGTGACGAGCCCCCGCTTGCTGCGGGGCTGGTTGATCGCATCGAGAGTTGCGAGCATGCGGGGGTCGCTGGGCGCCATGAAAAACACCAGAGGCATCATCAGTAGCGAGGCATCCAGAGAATCGCTCCCGTAGGCCTGCACGAAGGCGTTTCTCATGTCGCTCCAGCCTCTCTTCTGGACCTCTTCGTAAATGCGGTCGCGCGTTGCCCGCCACTGTTCCCGGTCGCTCGGAAGAGACCGTTTCTCGGCAAGCCGGATCGCCCGATCAAGGCAGACCCAGCACATCATCTTCGAGTAGACGAAGTGCTGCCGCCCGCTCCGCACTTCCCAAATGCCTTCGTCCTCCCGGTCCCAGTTCTTCGAAACCCACTCAACCAGGCGCCGCAGGTTTACCCATTCGCCGTAGGTGACCTGTTTGCCGTACTTATTGCTCAGGTAGGCGGCGTCCATCAGCTCACCGTAAATGTCGAGCTGAAGCTGGTTATAGGCGTTATTGCCGATCCTTACCGGCCGCGATCCCTTGTAGCCGTCAAGGTCGAGAATCTCCTCCTCCAGATCCTTGCGCCCGTCGATGCCATAGAGCACCTGGAGAGAGCCATCCGGCTCGAGCTCATGGCAGCGCTTATCCACCCAGTCCACAAAGCATGCGGCTTCCTGTGTGAAGCCAAGGCGGATCAGGCTGTAGACGGTGAAGGCGGAGTCGCGGATCCAGGTGTACCTGTAATCCCAGTTGCGGGGACCGCCGATGCTTTCCGGAAGACTGGTGGTCGGCGCGGCGATAATAGCGCCCGTCGGGGCATAAATCAGGAGCTTCTGTACAAGGGCGGACCGGTTCACCATTTCACGCCACCGGCCCCGATACTGGGACTGCGAGAGCCAGCGCCGCCAGTAATTCACCGTCTCTTCAAAGAGCTCCTGAATCTCGCCCAACTGAATCAGCGGACCGTCGCCGTCCCCACTCGTCAGACCGTACAGCTCAAACGGGGTCTGCTCGGCTTCCTTTAGCACAAACTCCGCCACCACTCCGTCGCCGTCCCGCTCGAGGGCAACGGAGGCCTCCAAAGCCATACTCAAGGAGCGAGAGCGGAAGATGGCCCGGTGGTTGCGGATCTCCAGCGTGTGGGGATCGCGTGCGTAGTTGAATGCAGGGCGGCACCGGACCCTGAACTTCATCTCGCCCTTGATCACCTCGACCCGCCGGATCAACCGGTGGTTTTCGTTTCCTTCCACCGCCCCGACGATGGGCATGAAATCGACCACCTGGCCCACGCCGTCCACCGAGAGGAAACGCGTGACCAGCACATTCGTATCCGGCCAGTAAAACTGCTTCAGAACAACTCCGCTGGTGTCAACCGGAGAGATGCAGAAGCTTCCTCCCTTTTTGTCATCCAGCAGGGCCGCGAAGATGCTCGGGGAATCAAAGCGCGGGTAGCAGAACCAGTCGATGGACCCGTTCTTCCCGACGAGGGCGGCCGTGTGCATGTCGCCAATGATGCCGTAGTCTTCGATCGGTAGATAAGACATGTCCCTGCCAGACATTCTTTGCTGACGACATGTCCGCGCCGCAAGTATGACTCAATGTGCCGGACCGGGCCTGTGCGCAGATCCGCGGCAGGCTCTTGAAGCGTGCCGGCCCGGTTTAGCGCAGCTTCGAATAGTCCGTCGGCCTCATGTAGACCGAGTCCACCTTCTCCACGATCTTGCCGTTCTTCTCCGACTCCTCCTTGACTTTCACCCAGTCGGGATCTGTCCGGAAGGCCTCCCAAGAACGCTTGGCGCTCTCCATGTCCTTGTGAGCCAGGACGTAGAT
>JADGHK010000008.1 GCA_019686145.1 Bryobacteraceae bacterium
TCTCCCTGGATACGCGCGAAGGGCTGCGAAAAGGCGGCGGATCGGGCCTGCCTGCCGTAGTGCCGGGGAAACCTGAGGAAAGCCATTTGCTGACGACGATCAGGCGGTCAGGCGCCGTGAAGATGCCCCCAGGCAACCCCCTGCCCGATGAAGTCATCGCCGATTTTGAACAGTGGATCAAGATGGGGGCTCCGGATCCACGCGATCAGGCGGCAGCGCCTCCCACGCCTCCGTACGACTTCGACAAGGCCCGAAAGCACTGGGCCTACCAGCCGGTAAAGGACCCGGAACCGCCGCGAGTGACCGATCCCCTATGGAGCCGCACGCCGATCGATCGTTTCATCAAAGCCAGGCTCGATGAAAATAAGCTGGTTCCCGTTGGCCTGGCAAGCAAGCGCGACCTGATCCGCCGAGCCACCTACGATCTGATCGGCCTGCCCCCAACTCCGGAAGAAGTCGACGCTTTCGTTCGCGACACCTCCTCGAACGCTTTCGAGAAGCTCATCGATCGCCTTCTCGCGTCGCCGTATTACGGCGAACGCTGGGGACGCCACTGGCTGGACGTCGTGCGCTATGCCGACACCGCCGGCTGCAACTCGGATTTTCCGGTGCCCGACGCCTACCGCTACCGGAACTGGGTCATCCAGTCCTTTAATGAGGACAAGCCGTACATGGAGTTCCTCCGGGAACAGATTGCGGGCGATCTTCTCGAGCCGAAGAACGATGAGGACCGCCGGCGTAAGGTGATTGCGACCGGCTACATTGCCATTTCCCGGCGCTTTGCTTCCAACCGCCGCGAGCACCATCTGACGATCGACGATACGATCGACAACATTGGCAAGGCCATGCTCGGGCTCAGCATCTCCTGCGCCCGCTGCCACGATCATAAGTACGATCCGATCCCGCAAAAGGACTACTTCGCCCTCTACGGAATCTTCGAATCCATTGTATACTCCTTCCCGGGAGTCGAGACCGAACCCCGTCCGTTCGACTTTATTGCGCTGGAAGGACCGGAGCAGCAGAAGATTCTCAACGAGTGGGAGTACAAGATCAAGACCGCGTATGAGCAGATTCGCGAGCTCCGTTTCGGCTCCGGCCGCAATAAGCCCGAGTCAAAGGAGGAGATCAAACGGCTGCAAGCCGAGGTTCTGACGCTCGAGCTTTCACCCCCGAAACTCGCGAAAGCGTATGCCGTCCGCGATAGCTCGTGTCCTCAGAACGCCCGGATGCACTACAAAGGGGACCCCAGGAAGTTAGGGGATGAAGTTCCGCGCGGATGGTTGACGATCCTCGGGGGACAACAGCTCGACTCGAACGAATCCGGGAGTGGACGGCGGCAGCTGGCGGAATGGATTACAGACCCGGGCAACCCGCTGACTCCCCGCGTCATGGTGAACCGGATCTGGCAGTGGCACTTCGGCAAGGGGCTGGTCCCCACGCCGAACGATTTTGGCGCCCGCGGTGAAGCGCCAACCCACCCGGAACTCCTCGACTGGCTGACAAGCCGCTTTGTGGAGTCCGGCTACTCCATCAAGGCGATGCACAAGCTCATCATGCTGACGCGGGCGTATCAACTGGCGAGCACGCACCATGCGGCGAACGCCGAGAAGGATCCGAAGAACTCCTATCTTTGGAGATTCGAGCGCCGCCGTCTGGAAGCGGAGGAAATTCGCGATTCGCTTCTGGCTATCAGCGGCCAGCTGGATCCTACACCTGGAGGCCCACATCCGTTTCCGCCCATTCATGAGTGGAGGTACTCACAGCACCGGCAGTTTTTCGCCGTTTACGACCATAACAAACGCAGCGTTTACCTGATGCAGCAGCGCCTGCGGAAGCATCCGCTCCTCGAGCTCTTCGACCCGGCGGATCCCAATGCCAGCACCCCCGCCCGAAGTTCGAGTTTGACGGCTCTTCAGGCTCTCGCGCTAATGAATGGCGAATTCTTCCATCAGCAGGCCGACCACATGGCAGTCCGCGTTGGGATGGCGTACCCCGACACGCCGTCCCGTATCCAGTTCGCCTACAGGCTGGCGTTTGGAAGGCGGGCTACTGCTGCGGAAGTGCTCGAAGGCACGCGCTATCTAGCCAAAGCCCAGGCGGCGCTCGAGGATTCCGGGCTGCCAGCCGAGCGGAGGCCGAGGGCAGCGCTGGCGAGCTACCTGCGCGTCCTGCTCTCAAGCGACGAGTTTTTCTTTGTGGACTAAGTGTACGAGGACGGTGATGGCTAAGTGCTCTTGTTTCGATCCCACAAGGCGGCAGATGGTCCGTTCCATGGTAAGCGGCTCTGTCCTGCTGCCGGCGATCCTCCAGCAATGCCTCGCAGACTCCGGCGACGAGCTCGCGCCTAAGGCGCCGCATTTCACTCCCAAGGCGAAGCGTGTCATCTTTCTGTTCGCGACCGGCGGTGTGTCGCACGTCGAAACCTTCGATCCCAAGCCGGCTTTGGTGGCGGCAGCCAAAGAAGGTAAGAAAGCGCCCAACGGCAGGCCCTACCTTGGTCCGTTCTGGGAGTTCAGCCGGGATTCGAAGTGCGGCACCGAGGTGAGCGACCTCTTCCCCTGGATCAGAAAGTGCATGGATGATATCTGTGTGATCCGCTCGATGCACGGGGATCACAACGATCATGCTCAAGCCACTTTAGGCGTCCACACAGGCTCGGTCACGTTCGCCCGGCCGTCCATCGGATCCTGGGTCAGCTATGGGCTTGGCACTGAAAACCGTAACCTCCCGTCATTCGTCGTGCTCGCACCGGCGTTGCCCTATGCCGGAGCGCAGGTCTGGTCTTCCGATTTTCTTCCGGGTGTTCATAACGGCACGCTGGTGACTCCAGGGGACAACCCGGTGCCGAATCTTGCAAGGAGAACACCGACAGCGGAACTCCAGAAGCTGGAAATGGGCCTTCTGGAGCGTTTCAACAGGAAGCACATGGCTGCCCGGCCAGGCGATCCGAAACTGCCTGCCCGTGTGAAGTCCTTCGAGACTGCCTTCGGCATGCAGATGGAGATGCCTGAGGTGCTGGATCTCTCCAAAGAGAGCGACGCCACTCTGGCACTCTACGGTCTGGAGAGAGGGTCCACGAAAGGCTTTGCCTGGCAGTGTCTGGTGGCAAGACGCCTGGCCGAGCGGGGCGTGCGGTTCATCGAGCTAATCGATGTGGGCGCCTCAAACAACTGGGACGCGCACGGCGATATGAAGACCCACGAGCCGCTGGCGAAGAACATTGACCGGGCGATCTACGGACTGCTGAACGACTTGAAGTCGCGTGGAATGCTCGAGGACACGCTAGTGGTTTGGACCACCGAGTTCGGCCGCTCTCCGTGGCCGGATAGTCCTAAGGGGCGTTCGCACCACGTCTCCGTCTATTCGTCGTGGCTGGCGGGCGCGGGTGTGAAAGGCGGCATTACCTACGGTGCATCCGATGAGTACGGTGCAAAGGTTGCCGAGGACGGGGTCCACGTCCACGATTTCCACGCGACCATTTTGCACCTGCTTGGCTTCGACCACACCCGGCTCACCTTCCGCCATGCGGGCCGTGACTTCCGGCTGACGGACGTTGCGGGAAATGTCGTGACGAAGATTCTGGCGTAGGACGGACTCCGGACGCCAGCCTTTCAGGTGCGGCGGCAGGGTTGCCGCCGCACTCACTCTAATCGCCGTTGACGTGCTGCGCAGGCCGCGGATTCGAGGCGGCCAGCTGGCCGAGCGGCACATGGATCGTCGGCATGTGGCCCTGCTCCAACGATTCCCGGATCCGGGCGTCGTCGTGCAGACTGGCGAACTTCTCCTTCAGCAACTGCCGCCGCAACCGGGCCTCAAACTCGGCGAGCTGCTGATCAATCGCCGCTTTCTTCGCCCGGTTCTGCACCATATCCTCACGGTAACGCTTGAGGAAGTATGCGATGGTTTCCACGCGGATCTTGATCGATCCCGTGGGTTTATTCTCATCGATATCTTTGAAGCAGAAGTACGGCGTGCCGGAATGCTCCACGATCTCTTCGACCACCGTATAAATCGGCGCGTCATGGCCGCACTTGAAGCTGGATAGCTCCAGAGCGACCAGGTTGGGGTGCCGGGCCACGTACTTCGCCGCCCAGACCTTACGTGTGGTGTTTTCGCTGTAGGAGTTCTTCCACACATCCGTAACTGCGAGCGGATGCGGGATCTCGCCAGCGTTCACCTCATCACCGAACAGCCGCCAGATGATGTCATCATCGATTGGCAGCGAGTCCTGCGTGAATACCGGATAACCCAGCTTCTGGAACTCCTCCAGAATCTCGTGATTCACGCCAGGATCATTGTGGTAGGGCCGTCCCAGCAGAACCACGCCGATCCGGTCTTCCCTTTCGAGCTGCTCGAGCACTTCGCGAGCCGCTCCGCGCAGGGTGACGTTGTTGAAGTAGTCGAGCGCCTTGTACCCGGCTTCCACCGCCCGGTGATTCTCCTCCGGCGAGAGGCCGAGAATGTCCTTGAACGCCTCGAACATCTGCCGTTCGAAAAGGTCCGGACGGGAGAGGTTCACGAACGTGTCAAGGAACTTGACGTTCTTCTCGGCGAATAGATCTCCTTCCTTGGTAAACGCAGCCTTCACAGCCTCCGGCGTTGTAGCTACCGTCGGACAGGCGCGCGACGCCTGGATCTCCTTCAGATCGCTCGGGAGACAGTCGATCATCGGGAAGAAGATCACATCGAGCGGCTTCTTTGCGTGGTGCACGTAGAGCAGGTTGTGCACGTGCGGAATGCCGAGCTTGGAGGGGAAGCACGGGTCAATGGCTCCCCGCTTGGCGCCCTCCTTGTACAGTGTCTCGCTCGTGTAATCCGAGAAAACCATGTTCTCCGGCTTGACGCCCAACGAAGCGAAGTAGCCGGTGAAGACGGGCGTCATGGAGTACATGTTGAGAACACGAGGCATGCCGATCCGAATCTGGGAGCGCTTCTTCATCAGCTCCGCGCGGCGCTTCTGTGCGGCCGTAAACTGGAGCTTTGGAAGCGGATCGGCAACCAGCGGCACATCCGGTATGCGGAAGGCGGCGCGAGCGGCAATCTCCACAAAGTTCGGATTCGCCTTCTTCACTTTGTCGAGACCGCCCTTGATGCTGCGCATCTCGTTGATATCCTCAACCGTACCTTTCTCGCAGGTGGCGATGATCAGGCGCTGCGATCCTTCGGGTAGCGGAACCTTCGACTTCGTCGGCCTGTAGGCGTTCTCATTCAAAACACTGGTCTTGACGTCGATGAAGGTCCGGAGGCACTTGTTCTTGCAGAAGTAGCAGCGCGTCGCCTCGCTCCGGGTGGTCCTGTAGGAGATTTCGCGTACGGCTTCCAGTCCGATGAAGGTAGTCTGGCGGCCGTTATCCCACAGGCGCGCAGCTTCGAGCGCGGCGCCAATCGCTCCAGCCTCCCCGCAGTGCTCGTGGACGATCACCTCAGGCTGGACGTCTTTCCCCTTGAACCGGCTCTCGATGAAGTCCACCTGCGCCTTCACGGCTGCCAAGTTGTACTGCGTGCCGCCCTGAAGCAGGAACTTCCTGCCAATCGCCGAAAGATTGGGAATCTGCGAGACGTAGAGCCAGATGTTCTTCGGCAGCACATTGCAGAGGCCGGCCATGATCTCTTCCGGCTTCCAACCCTGCCGCTGAAAGTCGACGATGTCGCTCTGCATGAAGACAGCGCAGCCGTAGCCGAATTGCGGGAATGATTTCGCGCCAAACGCGACGTCCGCAAATTGCTCGACCGGTACGCCGAAGCCCTGCGAGGTCGACTGCAGGAAGTAGCCGTTTCCTGCCGAACACTGCGTGTTCAGCTTGAAGTCCTTCACGCGGCCGTTCTTGAGGATGATGATCTTGATGTCCTGGCCGCCGACGTCGCAAATGACGTCAACATCCTTGTAGAAGTGCAGACCGGCCTGCGTGTGCGCGACCGTTTCTACGACAGCCGCATCTGCGCCGATCACGTCCTTCAGGATGTCTTTGGCATAGCCGGTGGTTCCGACGCCGAGGACCTTCAGTGTCGCGCCCTGATCCGTAACCTGCTTGTGAAGCTTGGCGAAGATCTCCATCGTATCCTCGATGGGATTGCCCTTCGAAAGCTGGTACGCCTTTGCCAGGACGCGCCGATCCTTGTCTTTGGAAAGCAGGACGGCTTTCGTGGACGTGGAGCCGCCATCAATGCCGATGAAGCCCTCCACGACTTCGCCCGGCTGGAACGTGGCCGGAATGAACTTCTTGTGCCGGTACTTGGCCTTGAAGGCCTCCAGTTCCTCGGCGCTCTTAGCGAGGCCGCCCGATCCGCCCTTCTTCCTCTTTTCCTCCTCGCGGCCGACCTCAATATACCACTGCAGCTTCTCCCAGCCGGTATACTGGCCGACACCCTCCTCTTCCGTCTTGCCGAACTCAATCGCGCCAATGGCGGCGAAGTATTGGGCATTCTCCGGCGTCTTGATCAGGTCTTCGGGAGGAATTCCGGGCGGCAGCGGGTAGTTGCGCTCCTCCCAGATCTTGGGAATGTTGTGCTTCCAGCAGTCCCGCATCCCCTTGATGTAGGTATTGGGACCGCCGAGCAGCAGAACCTCGGGACGCAGTGTGTTACCGCGGGTCAGCACCGAGAGATTCTGCATGACGATGGCTTCAAACAGCGACGCCATCAGCTCGTCAGCCGGAACTCCGGTCTTCTGCAACCCGTTGATGTCCGTCTCCGCGAACACGCCGCACTTGCCCGCCACGGGATGCAGCTTCAACCCCTTGTAGCCCATGTTGCAGAGCTCTTCCGGCGGGATGCGGAGCTTCGCGTTGATCTTGTCGATGACAGCGCCGGTGCCGCCGGCGCACTTGTCGTTCATCGACGGAATCTTTTTCTTCCGGCCGGTCTCCGGGTCTTCTTTAAAGATGATGATCTTGGCGTCCTGGCCGCCCAGCTCAATCACCGAGCCGCATTCCGGGTAGAGCTTCTCTACCGCCAGCGAAACGGCGTTGACCTCCTGGACAAACTTCGCCCCGATAAACCGGCCGATCCCGGCGCCGCCCGATCCGGTAATAAAGATCCGGGCGTTCGCCGGTTTAAAGCCTTCGATCTCCGTTTCGAAGCGTTTCAGAAACTCGAGGGCCTTCTCGGGCTGCTTCGTGTCATGGCGTTGGTAGTCCTGCCAGACCACTTTGTCGGTTGCGGCGTCCACCACTACGCTCTTCACCGTGGTGGACCCCACGTCCATGCCGATCAGAAAGTGTCGTTCCATCAATAAGCCTCTCCTGGGGACCAAGTACCGACTAAACCGTGACGGCTTCGCGAACCGAGGGCTTCCAGCCTTCCGCATTCATGCGCTCGGCAATGTGATACACGAAGTTGGCGGCTGTGCCGACAACGCCTTTCCGGTGCGGCACCTTGTACATCGGCCGTTTGGTCTCAGGGTGCGCCTCAACAAACTCACGGCATTCTTCGAGCGTCAATCCGGTGGCCTCCAGCGCCTCGGCGAACTCACGCTTTGCCTTGTTCTTCGCTTCGCCCAGCGCCATCTGAACACGGCTGTGCGCGTTGATTTCACCCTCGCCAGAGGTTTCGATTGGCAGGTAGATCATGTCCTTATAAGCGGACACAACCGCCGCCTGCGCACCGTCGGACTGCGTCGACGGCATGCAGCCGAACGGCTTCAGGGACAGGACCATGTGAGCGAGGTCCTTGTTGCTGTAGTAGATGTTCTTCGCCACTTCCAGGTGGCCTTCGCCGCCGCCTGCGCGGGAGTTGTAGTAGGGGTGTCCCATGCGCTGCAGCTCATACTGGTCGACCAGGTAGTGGGCGACTCCGCCCAGAGCATCCACAATGCGGTGATACTCGCGCTTGAAAAGCGCCTCCGCGAGCTTGAGCTTCGCCACCTTGTTCCGGAAGTTGACCTCGATCGGGATGCGCTTGTCGAGCCGCCAGATCGGAGGCAGCACGGCGCCCTCCTCGAGCCCCTTGAGATCCTTATACTTCTGAATCACCTGATGGATCATGTACATGATCCAGGTGCCGATCGGCTCAACGATCACCTGGGCGCCCTCGCGCTCGAGGAACCGGAACATGTTGAAATTGCCGTCGCCCTCGGTGGTCTGCGCCCAGAACTCTCCAGTAATCTTCACGATCGGCTTCACCCTCAGCCGGTCCACTTCAATCTCATCGAACATGTCGCGAACGCGGCGTAGGGCCGAGGTGATGTCGTCCCCTGTGAGCTGATTGATGAACTTGCCGATGTACTCCGCCGAGTCCTTGAAGCCTCCGAGGAAGCCTGCCAGCTTCTCGTCCAGCTTCCAAGGCTTCCGCTTCCGGAAGACCTCGTGCATGTAGTCCATGATCTCGTCGAGCTTCCGGTCAGTCTCGCCAGGGTTGACTTCAAAGGGGCGGATTGCGTACGCCACTTCATTCAGCACGTCCCCGCAATTGAGGGCGTTGAGAATCCCGAGGAAGAACTCGAGGTTCATTTCCAGTCCGGCTTCGGCGTCGGACTGGCTCAAGCCGCCAGACTGCTGGAACAGAAGGACACGGAACCCGTCGAACCCGGCGTTGCGCAGGGCAAGGCGATACTCGGCTTCGTACATACCGAACCGGCAAGGCCCGCATGCCCCTGCGGTAAAGAAGACATAACGATCGATGATCTCCTGCTTGGTGAGCCCCTGCTCCTCCAGCTTCTGCAGGTACTGAACCAGGTTCCCCACCGTGAAGTAGGTGGGATTACACTGCCCGTTGTTACCGTACTCCTTGCCGAGCTGGAATGCGGCCACATTCGGAGTCGGGACAGCCTCGGCCATATACCCCAAGCTCTCGAGAGCACCGTGCACCAGCTTCTCGTGCTTCCAGGTCAGACCACCAAACAGCAGCGTCGTATGCCCGCGTTGCTCCTTTGTAAAGGGCCGCTCCACGGGCCGCTTAAAGTGGTGGACTTCCTGCTTGGTAACCCCCGCCTCGCGTTCCAGGCGTGCACGCTCCGCTGCCAAGCGCTCCTGGATTATTTTCTCAATGGGGTCCTGAATCTGGACCAAGCCGTTTAAACTTCCCGCTTTTGGTTCGAATGGCTGCGTGCTCATCAAGTAGTCTCCAAGTAGTTAAATGGCTGTCGTATTCCAGACCGACTCTTCCCGATACTTACGCAGTGTCCCTCAATTCAATGAAATGAATGATCTAGAATCCATTGAACGGTCCATATCTTCAGCGGAACGCGACTCTTCCAGGTTCATCGGAGCCGATCATCTATCAACTCTTTCCTTTGCATGAAAAATTTAATAGTTATGGGTTTACATGTCAAGATATATGAATCTATCGTATGTAAACACCAAGTTTATATGGATCTCAGATACCTGATTCACTGACGCCGAAGAGGATTCAAAAATTTGAAGAGTTAATGTTTTTTCGCTTCCGGCGCTTCAAGCCGGCATAGTGGGAGGGCTTTAGAGCGCGGTACACGGGCTGCATGCGTTCGGTTCTTCGCTTGCTCCCGCGCTTTCGCTACCGCTACGATATAGATACTACTGATGTTCCGCTTTGAAACCGCTGGCGAATCCCATGGGGAATGTCTTGTCGCGACGCTGACCGGCATACCGGCCGGCGTGCCGATCTCTTTAGATGAGGTGAACCACCAACTGTGGCGGCGTCAACAGGGATTCGGACGCGGCGGCCGCATGAAGATTGAAACAGACAAGGCCGAGATTGTTGCGGGAGTCCGGCATTCCCGCACGATCGGATCGCCTATAGCCATCCTCATCCGCAACGCCGATTGGAAGAACTGGACCGAGGCGCTGCCGGTGGAAGAGATTGAAGGAGCGGAAGATAAGAAGAAACCGGTAAAGCGCCCCCGCCCGGGGCACGCCGACCTCGCCGGAGTCATTAAGTACAACTTCAGTGATGCGCGTTACATTCTCGAGCGGGCGAGCGCACGTGAAACGACAGCCAGAGTCGCCGTGGGCGCAATCGCCAAGGCTCTGCTGAAGGAGTTTGGAATCGAGGTCCTGAGCCATGTGATCGGCGTCGGATCCGTGCGCCTCGAGCGGCCGGTACAGTGGGAAGAGATTAAGCAGCTATCCGAGAAGAAAGAAGTTCTGCTCAATTGCGTCGATCCCGACGTCGAGCAGGAGATGAAAAAGGTAGTCGACGAGGCATACCGGACCGGGGATACGGTCGGCGGAATTTTTGAGGTCGTCGCCCATAACGTTCCGGTCGGTCTCGGGTCGCACATCACCTGGGACTCGAGGCTGGACGGCCGGCTGGCTCAGGCCATTGTCTCGATCCAGGCGGTAAAGGGCGTCGAAGTTGGATTTGCCGAAGAGGGCGCAACCTCGTTTGGCTCAAAGGTGCAGGATACGATCCACTACGACCGGCAACAGCGAGCCTTCCATCGGGGCAGCAACCACGCTGGCGGACTGGAGGGCGGCATCACGAACGGTCAGGACGTCATGGTGCGGGGCTTCCTCAAACCGATTTCAACGCTCCGGCGCCCCCTTGAGTCGGTGGATCTCGAGACACGGGAGCCAGCTCTCGCGGCGTATGAACGCAGCGATGTGTGCGTCGTGCCGGCGGCCGGAGTGGTTGGAGAAGCGATGGTGGCGATCGTACTGGCTCAGGCCCTCCTCGAAAAGTTCGGCGGCGATTCTCTTGAGGAGACCCGGAGAAACTTCAAGGGCTACCTCGAGCAGGTGAAGAATTACTGATGATCTATCCGATTGTGAAGTATGGGGACCCCGTGCTGGAGCGTCCAGCGGAGAACGTAACCGAGTTCGACACGCCGGAGCTGCACAAGCTCATCGAGGACATGTTCGAGTCTATGTATGCGGCTCGTGGCGTCGGCCTGGCCGCCCCCCAGATCGGCATCAGCCGGCGTATCGCCGTGATTGATTGCTCCGCCGGCGAAAATCCTGCTGAAAAGATCGTACTCATCAACCCGGAGATCATCGCGACTTCGGGAATCCAGACAGGCGAGGAAGGCTGCCTGAGTCTGCCGGGTTTCCGCGAAACAGTAAGCAGGCCGAACCGTGTCACCGTGCGCGCCCAGGATGTGAAGGGCGAAGTCTTCGAAATGACAGGCGAGGAACTCCTGGCCCGCGCATTCATGCATGAGACCGATCATTTGAATGGCACGCTGTACATCAGCCACGTCAGCCCGCTCAAGCGTGATCTCATCCGCAGGAAGATTCGCAAGCTGGCAAAGGCTGGGGAGTGGGCCTGACGCGAGCTTGAATGCGTCTTGTCTTTCTCGGCACCCCTGAATTCGCTGTTCCCACGCTCGAAGCGCTCGTTGCGGCAGGACATGATGTCGCTGCAGTTCTGACGCAGCCCGACCGCCCCAAGGGACGCGGGCAGCAGATGGCGGCCAGTCGCGTGAAAGAGGCGGCGCTCAGGCTCGGACTCACCGTGCACCAGCCGGAACGGATCCGCCGCCCGGAGGTTGTTCAGCTCCTTCGAGGGTTCGAAGCCAAGGCAATGGTAGTAGTCGGCTACGGGCAGATTATCCCGCAGTCGATTATTGATCTTCCGCCGCTCGGCATTCTCAACGTTCACGCCTCCCTGCTGCCGAAGTATCGGGGCGCGGCGCCGATCCAATGGGCGATCGCGAATGGCGAAACCGTTACCGGCGTCACCATTATGAAAATCGACGCCGGGCTGGACACCGGCGACATCCTGCTGCAGGCCGAAACACCCATCGGGCCCGACGAGACCTCTCTCGATTTGAGCCCCCGGCTGGCTCATCTCGGCTCGCGCTTGCTTTTGGAAGCGCTCGAAGGACTGGAAGCAGGCCGCATCCAGCCCATACCCCAAAACCACGAGGAGGCCACTCTGGCGCCCATCCTCAAGAAAGAGGACGGCCGCATCGATTGGAACCTTCCCGCCGCGGCGATCCATAATCGAGTCCGCGGGTTTCTGCCGTGGCCGGGGTCGTGGACAACCTTTCGGGGTCAGCATCTGCAAGTTTGGCGGACGCGCCGGGTTGAGGAGCGGTCGATCGGAGCGCCGGGAACTTTGCACCCGCAGAAGCGCAGACTCCTGGTTGCGTGCGGGCAGGGCTCGGCCCTGGAGCTTCTGGAAGTGCAGTTAGAAGGACGCAAGAGAGTGACCGGCGAGGCCTTTCTGAACGGCCAGCGTCCGGAGACCAATGAAAGATTAGGGGAAGAAACCGCGTGACGTTTCCACTCGGCTATCGTTACTCGTCCGTTTACGCAGGCATTCGAAAAGTAAGGCGGGATGACTTGGCCCTCATCGTTTCGGATGAGCCCGCCGCAGCAGCAGCCATCTTCACCACGAACCGTGTTCAGGCCGCGCCGGTGCGTCTGTCCCGGAAGCACCTGAAAGCATCGAAAGGGCGCGTGAAAGCCATTCTGATCAACGCCGGCAATGCCAACTGCGCTACGCGCACCGGCGATAAAGTCGCCCTTTCCACCACAACCGCTCTCGCAAAACGGCTGAAGTGCCCGGTAGAGCAGGTCCTGCCATCTTCGACGGGCGTCATCGGCGTGGAACTGAACGCCTCCCTGATCACAAAAGCGTTGCCAAAGCTTGTCGGGGGACTTTCTACTGACCGCTTCGACGACGTCTCGCAAGCGATTCTGACCACCGACACGGTCCGTAAAGTGGCCTTCGCGGAAGTTGCGCTTCAAGGCGGTGTCGTCAGGATCGCCGGAATGACCAAGGGGGCGGGCATGATCCAGCCCAACATGGCCACCACTTTAGGCTACGTCCTCACCGACGCCGCCATTCCTGCGAAGCTTCTCCACGGGATGCTGACCAGAGCGGCCGATGTGAGCTACCACCGTCTGACCGTCGATGGCGACACCTCTACGAACGACACGCTCGCGCTGCTGGCAAACGGTGCAAGCGGCGTCCGGGTAACGGGCAAGGACGAGACGATCTTTGAGGAGGCGCTCCACATCCTGATGCAGGACCTGGCCCGCCAGATCGCCAGGGATGGCGAGGGCGCAAAGAAACTGATCACGATCCACCTGACCGGAGCCGCTGACGACGAGAGCGCAGCCCGCATGGGTCGCGCGATTGCGAACTCTCCGCTTGTCAAGACCGCAATCGCAGGCTCGGATGCCAACTGGGGCAGGATCCTCACGGCGGCCGGCTATTCCGGCGTTGCGTTCGATCCGTCAAAGGTCGATATCTATCTCCAGGGTGTGCGGGTTTGCCAAGGCGGTCTCGCCGCGCGCTTCAATGAAGCGAGTCTCAAGAAGAAACTGGATCAGCCAGAGTGCGAGATCCGGTTTGTGATCAACGGGCGAGGCAAAGGCAAAGCCACGTTCTACACCTGCGATCTGACTCACGGCTATATCGACATCAACGCAAGCTACCGCACCTGAGCCAGGCAGTGAACAGAAATTTGTGAACCCTGCGTGTGACAATGAAAGCGGGGGTTCACTCTTGGGGGCATGGGCCGAACGCCTGACTCGACACGCCGGAATCGCGATTTTGGCTGGGATGGTGGCAGGCGGATACGGCCTGATCGGTCTCTTCGTTTATTCTCACCAGAAGCACGGCAAGCTCGTCAGCCAGCTGAAGCAAGGCCCGTTTCCGCACACCATGAATATTTATGCCGCGCCTCGCATTCTGCGACGCGCTGAAGCTCTGAAGCCGCAGGAATTGGCGGCTGAGCTATTCGCGGCCGGTTACCGGCAGCACTCTTCAGAGGTTGGATGGTTCTTGCTGGGCGATGATGTCGTCGAAATCCATCCCGGCCCGCAGGCGCAGGCGTCAAAGAAACCCGTCCGCGTGGAATTTCAGAATGGACGGGTCCATCGGATTCGCGATCTCATCACTCACGAGTTGCTGAGGAGCTATCTTCTCGAACCAAGACTGCTGACGAACTACGAAGAGCGGGAGCGCCGTGAGCGCCAGCCTGTCCGATTCGAGGAGATTCCGACGGTCCTGGTGCAGGCTGTGATAGCCGCCGAGGATAAGAATTTCTTCCGTCATTCGGGTTTTGATCCTCAGCGTATCCTTAAGGCGGCTTACGTCGACTTACGGGAGCGAAGGAAGGAACAAGGCGCGTCCACTCTCAGCATGCAGCTTGCACGAACCCTGTGGCTGGATCGCGACAAGAGCTGGAAGCGCAAGGTGCAGGAGATTCTCCTTACCGTCGAGATTGAGGACCGGCTGAACAAGGAAGAGATCTTCGAGCACTACAGTAACGAAATCTATTTGGGCCGATGGGGTCCGGTAAGCCTTTACGGCTTTGCGGCGGCATCGAGAGCTTTTTTCGACAAGGATCTGACTGCGATAACCCTCCCCGAGGCGGCGCTTCTGGCAGGCATTATCCAGCGGCCAAGCGCGTACGATCCCCTGCGGAATCCGCAATCAGCAATAGAACGTAGAAACACGGTTCTGCTGCGGATGCGCGAGAACGGATTCATTAGCGACGAGCAGTATCACGAGGCAGTTCAAAGTCCGCTTACGCTGTCCAAAAACGCACCTCCCGCAATCGCGGCCCCATACTTTGTTGATTTCGTGGTCCTGGAGCTGCAGCGGCGGTACTCGCAGGCGGAGTTGGACACCGTAGCACATCGTGTCTACACGACTCTCGACCTCAATTTGCAGAAAGCTGCAGAGGAGGCGGTCCGCGAGGGTTTCAGGGAAGTGGAGCGCCGTCTTAGGGCCCGCGGAGAAAGGAAAATGCCGGAAGTTGCTCTTGTCGCCCTGGACCGCGCAACCGGAGAAATTCGCGCACTCGTGGGCGGAAGGGATTACCGCGCCAGCCAGTTGAATCGAGCTCTCGCCCTACGGCAGCCAGGATCCGTCTTCAAACCGATCGTCTATACAGCTGCGCTCGAAACCGCGGTGAAAGGCGGCGCGCCGTTGATGACGCCTTCCACCACGGTTCTGGATGAGCCGACTACGTTCTTCTTTGACGACAAGACCTATGAGCCGACTAACTATGGCGAGAGGTTTTTCGGCCTTTTGACCCTGCGGCAAGCTCTCATGCGGTCGGCTAATGTTGCAGCAGTCAAAGTCGCCGAGACAGTGGGCTACGATCGCGTTGTCGATCTCGCTTCGCGCATGGGGATGCATGAACGTGTCCGGCCGACGCCCTCGCTGGCGCTCGGCGCATACGAAGTCACGCCGCTGGAGATTGCCGGAGCATATTCCGTATTCGCGAATCAGGGCCGTTACGTCCAGCCATGGGCGATCCATTCCATCGTTGACCGTAACAACCGCATTCGCTATGTAAGTGTCCCTGAGTGGCGGCAGGCGCTGGATGACCGGGTGGCTTTTCTCGCCCTCAGCATGCTTCGTGACGTCGTCCATTCAGGAACCGCGGCCGGCCTCTCGGGACGCGGGTTTGACGCCCCCGCTGCTGCAAAGACAGGCACATCCCGAGATGGGTGGTTCGCGGGCTTCACATCCAGTCTTGTTTGCGCGGTCTGGGTCGGCCACGACGACAACACGGACTTGCGGCTCGAAGGAGCGAAATCTGCGTTGCCGATATGGGCCGAATTTATGAAGCGCGCCCGGAGGTTGCCGGAGTACCAGGAGGCGAGAGAGTTCGTTGCCCCTGCTGGTATCAGCGAAGTGGCCATCGATCCGACCACGGGTCAGGCAGCCAATAGCCATTGCCCGGCCAGGAGCCGCGAATTCTTCATCTCCGGCACGGAGCCCCCTCTCTGCCAGTCGCATTCCGGAACGCAGGCTCTCTCCTCGAAGCCGGTGGAACGAAAAGCGTATTCGCAGCCCCTCCCGCGAACCAGAGAGCGTCGTTCACGGACCGAAGATTTGGGTGGATCGGAATACGAACCGCCAGCCGAGCCGGAGATCGTCGCCGAACCGGAACCAACGGACGTGGAGAGCCATCCGTTAGAGTAAAAGACAGGCGAATGCGTATTGCCGAATTGTTCGCATCGATCCAGGGCGAAGGCATCCTGGCGGGCGTGCCGTCCATGTTTGTTCGAACCAGCGGGTGCAATTTACGCTGTGTCTGGTGCGACACCCCGTACACTTCCTGGGAGCCGGAAGGCGCCGAGATGTCTGTCGACGACCTGATGGACCGGATTGTTTCCACTGCGGGCCGCATTCGCCACGCTGTGATC
>JADGHK010000642.1 GCA_019686145.1 Bryobacteraceae bacterium
GCCGCGAAGCTCATCGAACTGACTGGGAGAGCACCGCGCTCTACTTTCTCGCTCCGGCTTGCCGAAAGTGCTATCTCATCGTCGGACGATGTCTCCTTCATCTGTCTGGTTCGCCTAGCAGGATGCGGAAAAACTTTGGGAAAGGCCTCCGAAACATGTGACGACAGCAATGTTCAGGAGGTTTAAGTAGTATGCGCGGTCAGGATCATCAGCAGGCCGATATGTTCAGCTATGTATCCCCGGAAGCGCGCGTCCGAGCTGACCATCCGCTACGAGCGATTCGAGCCATGGCCGATGCGGCTCTGGCGAAGATGTCACCGCTGTTCGATGCGATGTACGCGAGCACCGGCCGGCCGTCGATTCCCCCGGAGAAGTTGCTGCGCGCCCAATTGATCCAGATGCTGTATTCGGTGGGCAGCGAGCGGCTGCTGATGGAGGAAATCGACTACAGCGCGCTGTTCCGCTGGTTTGTGGGGATGAACCTGGACGAGCCGGTGTGGGACCCGACGGTGTTTACCAAGAACCGGGAGAGGCTGTTGGAGGGCGATGTGGCACGGGCCTTCCTGGCTGAGGTGGTCAGTCAGGCGCAGGAAGAGGGCCTCATGTCGGACGAGCACTTCACGGTGGACGGAACGCTGATTGAAGCCTGGGCGAGCCTGAAGAGTTTTCAGCGGAAGGATGAGAAGGAGGCTCCGCCGCCGGACGCCCCCGGCAATCCGACAGTGAACTTTCAGGGGGAGAAGCGGTCCAACGAAACGCATGCATCGACGACCGACCCGGATGCGAAACTGGCGCAAAGGCGACGGCAAGGAAGCCAAGCTCAGCTACAGCGGCAATCTGCTGGTGGAGAACCGCAACGGCCTGATCGTAAACGCCGAGGTGTTCGAGGCCAACGGCCCGGCCGAGCGCGATGCGGCGCTGGTGATGTTGGAGCAGCTGCCGGGCACGCAGCGGGTGACGGTGGGAGCCGACAAGGCCTACGACACGGCGGACTTCGTGGCGGAATGCCGGGGGCTCAAGGCGACGCCGCATGTGGCGCAGAACCAGAACCGGCGTGGCGGAAGCGCCCTGGATGGGCGGACGACGCGGCACGCCAGCTATGCCGTCAGCCAGCGGAAGAGGAAGCGGATTGAAGAGAGCTTCGGGTGGCTGAAGACGATCGCGCTGATGCGGAAGGTGCGCCACCGCGGGATCTTCAAAGTCGGCTGGGTGTTCACCTTCGCGGCCGCCTCCTACAACCTGGCGCCAATGCGAAACCTGCTGTCGCCGGCGTCCTTATGGCGACATCGCGTCTCAGGTGCCCTCACAGCCGGCCAGTCGCAAGAGACTCGACGAGGTCGTGGCCGCCATCCGCCGTCTTCCCTCGATTATCGGCCAAATGGCTTGTCTCGCAGGTTACCGCGACCCGAACTCCGGGATTTACTCTCATCCAGGCATTTTGGACCGAAGAGTCGGTCCAGACGTGGACCGCGAATTACGCCTTCTCCACGAATCCATCTTCCAGCAGTGGCTGAATTTGCGCTTAGAAGATCAAAAGGGCGATTTGGATGCGTACCTCTCCAGCTTGCCCTATGATCGGGTAACCGTCATCCGAACGTGGGCCACCATTGAGTCCTACCGCTGCCTGATGCCTGCCACTGCCAGTAGCGCTGAGCGCCAGTTATTTCTGAGCAACGTCGAGACCTTGTTGCGCATTGGAATGACTGCGTTCAGCGGAGTGAAACCAAGCAGTGCGCAGCAGCCTCTAGGATCAGCAATCCTCACCATCCAGGAAGCCTCTGACCTCTTGAGGGTGGCACCTCGTACGTTGCGTCTTTGGGCGGAACTTGGCGAAATTCCGGCCGTCAAGGTGGGCCGACAATGGCGTTTTCGGCTAAGAGACGTCGAAGAGTGGCTCGTGCGACCGATCACACCGAGAAGAAATCGCTAGCCTGCGGCAACAACGG
Source organism: Bryobacteraceae bacterium (assembly GCA_019686145.1). Taxonomy (GTDB): domain Bacteria; phylum Acidobacteriota; class Terriglobia; order Bryobacterales; family Bryobacteraceae; genus JADGHK01. Next base: position 1,947 of record JADGHK010000642.1, read on the forward strand.
TAAGTACGGCAAGTACGGCATACACTTCCAGAGAAGCGCGGTTACGATGAGGGGCACAAGAGTCCGACCGTGCGTAACAGCAGGGAGGCACTCCAAGGACTTTGATCAATTGTCACGACACGGAAGGAGTTCTGAGACAATGATAATACTACGAACAAGTGCGGTCTTTACGGTGGCCGTTCTTTTGCTGACCCTGAAGAGCTACGCTCAGCCGATAGAAGTCAGGCCAGGGGAGGTTGTCCAGTTTCAGCTCTGCTTCTATTGGGAGAACTTGCCCGGGAGTCCCCCGGCATCGAATCTCGATGTTTCGCTTCAACCGGATGTTTTTGCGATGAGCGGCTATCATTGGCATCACGACTCGGCTCGCCCCAAGGGGACCATCCAGCCAAGCTCTTTCCGGACCAGCGGCGACGGCTGCTCCCCCCTGCTCCAGTTCTATGCCCCGGCAGTGGCAGGAATGCACCCAATCGTGATTTACGCAGCCGCCACTACTTACAATCAAGAGTTTTGGGTGGGGGCTTGGGCAAACAACGGAACCTGCTGCGTGCAGCTTTACGAGAACCAAGATCTCTATTACAAGC
>JADGHK010000643.1 GCA_019686145.1 Bryobacteraceae bacterium
GCCACACGGCGAGATCCGTCAGAGCCAGCTTGTCACTACGTTTGGACCGGGTTCCATGGTGGATTTGCCGAACCACTCGGTTCTGATCGCCGGGTTGGACTTCTGGTTGCCGGGCGGGGATCCGATTTCAGAGCCGCGTCTGACGCAGAAGCTGGCGCGCGTTCTGGGCATCGCGTCCGTGGCTTTGAAAACTCCACCTCCGGCGGATGACGATCCGACCGCGCCGTCAACCGGCATCACGGCGTTCCAATTCCCGGAGTGGTTTATCACGCAGGATATCGAGCAGCAGATTCGGCCGGGCGTCCGTTCCCGTCTGCTCGTACATCGGAAGGCGCTAACCCGCGGCAAGTTCATCGACCGCGACAAGAAGCGGCGCCCGGTGGTGCCCGTCCGTTTCGTTCGCGCCTGCCGCGCCGGGCATATAGGCGACATCGACTGGTATGCCTTTGCACACAACGGCCCATCGAATTGCGCCAGTCAGCAGCGGCAGCTATTCCTGGACGAGCGCGGCACCAGCGGCGACCTGACCGAAATCTGGATTCGCTGCGAGTGCGGCAAGGCCGAGCGCAGCCTGGCGCAAGCGGCGATTATCGCGAACCGCGCGTTGGGCTCGTGCGACGGATCACGGCCATGGCTGGGCCCGTTCACGAAAGAATCCTGCGGCGAGCCGAGCCGGCTGCTGATCCGGTCGGCATCAAATGCTTACTTCCCTCAATTGATGAGCGTCATCTCGCTGCCGGACCGGGATGAAACTGTGAAGCGGGCAGTGGATGCGGTCTGGAGCTTCTTGGAAATCGTGGAAGACCTGGAGCAGCTTCGCTACGAGCGGCGCCGCGCCACTGTTAAGGCAGCCTTGGAGGGCCTCACGGATGAGGAGGTCTTCCGCGAGATTCAGGCCCGGCGCGGGGCCGGCGGCAAGGCGGAGAAGTCCGTGAAAGTGGCGGAACTGGAAACCCTCGTTGCAGCGAAGGAAGAGATCGGTGAGGATCGGCCCGAGGGCGTGTTCTACGCCCGCTCGCTGCCTCGTACGCAGTGGGATCGAAGTTGGATGACGCCGATTGAGCGGATTGTGCTGGTTCACCGCCTCCGGGAGGTGGTTGCGCAGGTCGGCTTTACGCGCTTCGAATCTGCCGCCCCCGATATCGAGGGTGAACTCGATATGGGCGTAAAGCGCGCCTCGCTCGCGCGTGAGATCTCGTGGTTACCGGCGTTCGAGAACAAGGGCGAGGGTGTGTTTATTCAGTTCGGGACCAAGGCAATCCAAAGCTGGCTGGCGCGCCCGGACGTGCAGAAACGCGGCTTGGCCCTGGACGCCGGCTTCAAGGCCTGGCGAAAGGAACACCAAGGGAGCAATCGGGAATTCCCTGGCTTGCCCTACCTGATGCTCCATTCGTTCTCCCACCTGCTGATCACTGCCGTTGCACTGAGCTGTGGATACCCGGCGAGTTCGATTCGCGAACGCATCTATGCCATCCCGAACGTCGGCTACGGCGTCTTGCTGTACACCGGGACTTCTGATGCGGAAGGAACCCTGGGCGGGTTGGTGCAGGTGGGCCGCCGGATACATGAATCGGTGCGGAGCGCACTCGATCTCGGCATGCTGTGCTCGAACGACCCGGTTTGTGCGCAGCATGATCCTCCGAACGGCCACGAACACCGCTTCCTTCACGGTTCCGCCTGCCACGGCTGCCTGCTGATCTCGGAAACCAGTTGCGAGCAGCAGAATGATTTCCTCGACCGCGCGCTTGTGGTTCGAACGGTTCAGAACCTCGGCGCCGAGTTCTTTTCGGAGACTCTCACAGATGCAGGAACCGCTGCTGGCGTTGGCGCCGTCTGATCTTCGAGCATTGGCATGCGCCCTTCGGACAGGACGCCTGTGCGCGCCCTACTTGCCTGCCAGTATCCAACGGATGTTGAACGGGTCGATCTCTGGCGAGGTCTCTGCCGGCCTTCAGGAGCTAGCCGCTTCCGGTATGCCGGCGGCAGCAATCGCGCGCACCCTCGAGCTGCTCGCCGTGGGATACGAATCGCGGCCGCCGATTGAGGACTTGATCGATGTCGTCACGACTGGCCCCGAAGTCGGCGGCGTTGCCAACCGCGACACCAGCGTTGTGGTCCGGGAACTGTTTCACAAGGCGGAGGAATCGGTGCTGGTAGCGGGTTACGCCGTTTATCAGGGGCAGCGGGTATTCCAGGCCTTGGCAGACCGGATGGCTGAGCTTGATGGCCTAAGGGTAAGGCTGTTCCTCGATATCCAGCGCAGGCAAGGCGACACGACCGCCGAGTCGAAACTGGTCGAGCGATTCGTTCAGCGCTTTCGGACTACGCAGTGGCCGGCGAACCGGCCGCTGCCGGAGGTTTACTACGATCCGAGATCGCTGGCCGTCAATCCGAAGGACTGCGCTTCTTTGCATGCGAAGTGCGTCGTGGTGGACGGATTTGAAGTGTTTGTATCCTCCGCAAATTTCACTGAGGCGGCACAGGAGCGAAACGTCGAGGTCGGCTTACGGTTGCGGTCCCCGG
>JADGHK010000644.1 GCA_019686145.1 Bryobacteraceae bacterium
AGGACCGCGCGCACGGCAATCTCAAAGACGTCCCAAGCGCCCGGAACGCGAAGCCCGGGAGAGACATTGAGGAACCTTCGCAAGTGCCGGTGCACCGTATTGGGATCACAGCGAAGGTCAAGGAAGCATCGGGCACGCTCCACAACATCCCGCACCGCAGAGAGCTTCGGAAGTTCGAGCGACAGTGCGAACGCATGCTCGTCCGGCAAGAACTCGACGTCAACCCGCGCAAGCCCTTCGGGTAGCCGCAGCGTCCGGCGATAGCTTCTCCCCTCGATCGACTCGATGCCGGGGACGATACGGGGCTCAAGAAAAGCGGCGAACCGCTTCCAGTCATACGGGGGAAGGTAGCTGAGCTTGAGCCGGATGCCAGAACCCGGCGGAGCCATTGTGCTGCGGCGAATCTCCGTAGGATTGCACTGGTAGACTTTCCGAACGGCGTCATTGAAGCGGCGCACGCTCGTGAAGCCTGAGGCGAAAGCGATCTGCGTAATCGGAAGCGCTGTAGAAGAAATCAGGTGCTTGGCGAGCAGGACTCGATGAATCAGCTCCACTTCCTTGGGCGACGCGCCCAGGTGCTGCTGAAACAGGCGGCGAAGATGGCGGTCGCTGATGCCCAACTGATCGGGAAGACACCGCGCCTTGCCCGCTTCGATCAGCCGCAGCGCCTTGCTCACAACAGAAGCGGTACCGTTCCAGGCAGCACTGAAGGGAGTGGCTTCGGGCCGGCAGCGGAGACACGGACGATACCCTGCGGCAGCAGCCGCAGCGGCGCTTGGGAAGAACTCGACGTTCCTCCGCTTCGGTGTTGGGGCCGGACAAATAGGGCGGCAGAAGATCCCTGTGGTTTTGACGGCCGTGAAAAAGCGCCCATCAAAACGCGCGTCGCGGGCTTCCACTGCCCGGTAGCAGATCTCCGCCTCGAGCTTCATGGTCTCAGTATGAATCAAGCAAAGCGGTCAGACTGGCCATTTTCGGCCATGGTCGTTCCTTGAAGGAGAAGCCAGGAACGAAGGAGCGCACTGCATCCTTGCAAGCTGCTGAAGCGGCTACTGTACGCGGCGCCGGGCTAGGCCCACACGTCTACCACGACACGGCCGCGGACCTGCCCTGCAAGGATGCGGTCACACCAAGGCAGGATCTCGGACAGCGGCACAACTGTCGTCATCATCTCGACGAGAGAGGAAGGAATCTGCTTGAGCTCGTTCCAGGCTGCCGCCCGCCGCCGCTGCGGGCACATCACCGATTCGATGCCGAGCAGATTCACGCCGCGGAGGATGAACGGAAAGACTGTCGTCGAGAACTCCGCTCCGCCGGCAAGTCCGCACGCCGCAACGGACGTACCATACGCCATGCCGCGGAGAAGTCCGGCGAGCGTCTTGCCGCCCACGGTATCGATAGCGCCTCCCCACCGCTCGCTTTCCAGCGGCTTACCCAAATCGGAGGCAAGCTCCTGACGGTCCAGCAACTGCGACGCTCCAAGCTGGCGCAAATATTCGTGCAGTTGAGGGCGGCCCGTCGAAGCGGCGACACAATAACTCTTGCGGCTCAAGATCGCAACTCCCATGCTGCCGACCCCGCCTCCTGCTCCTGTCACCACCACAGGCCTCTTCTCATCGGAGGAAAGGCCGTGCTCTTCCAGAGCCATGATCGAGAGCATGGCTGTCAGTCCTGCGGTGCCGAAGGACATTGCATGCTTCAGGCTCATGCCTTCGGGCAGCGGCAGCAGCCAGTCCGCTTTTACGCGCGCGAATTGCGCGTAGCCGCCCCAGTGGCGCTCGCCGAGCCCCCATCCCGTCACAACGACCTGGTCCCCAGCCTTGAAGTCCGGGACGGTCGATTCCTCCACTGTGCCAGCGAGATCGACGCCGGGAATCATCGGATACCGGCGCACCACCTTGCCGCGGCCGGTCACCGCCAGTGCGTCCTTATAGTTCAGGCTGGAGAAGGCAACGCGAACGAGGACGTCCCCGTCAGGCAAAGCTTCCGTCGTAAGGTTTCGCCTCGACGCTACAGCTCTGCCTTCCTGTTCCTCTATCAGAAAAGCGCAAAACTCCCTCCCGGCCATCTCCCGAAAAGCTCCTCCTCAGTGCTCGTGCGTGCATTCCGGAAACTGCGGCAGCACGGTGTTTCCGCGATAGCCCAGCTCGTCGATGAGTCCAACCTTCGACGTGTAGTAGCCATCGGCGGTCATATTCTTTATGCTCGCAAAAAAGCGTTCGCCTTCGCTCTTTGCTTCTCCCCGGTCAACGGAGTCGCACAAGGGCTCAAGCAGGCTGTACTGCTGCTCCTCTGTGAGCTCGAGGAAGGCCCGGTTGTACTTCTGGCGGCTCGCACGTTCCAGCCATGCGATCCCTTGCCGGTACACCTGCTGCTGCTTCTCGTTGGAGGCGACGACCATGTCGATGTACAGCGGTACGCCTGCCTCGGAGGCGCCGGGAGTGTCCGTGCGCGGGATGATGAGGTCCGCGATACGGGAGATCAGGCGAAACTCGTCGGGCTGGAAGAACTTTGGC
>JADGHK010000645.1 GCA_019686145.1 Bryobacteraceae bacterium
GGGAGTCTGGGCGCAACGGACGCGTTTGCTCAGGCCTCCGTGTTGACGCTATACGATCCGGACCGTTCCCGCGCGGTGACGTTTCGTAACCGCATTACAACCTGGCCGCGCTTCCTGACCGAGGCCGCCGGAATCCGCGAGAGGCAGAGCGCTACGGGCGGCGCAGGGCTGCGGTTCCTTTTAGGGGCTACAAGCTCTCCGACCCTGGCCGAAGAGATCCGGGAACTCCAGGCAGCCTACCCCAAGGCGCTGTGGCATTTTTATGAGCCCGTGGGCGGTGCTGGAGCGCGTAGCGCTGCGGTCTTCGGACGCAGGCTTCACCCAATCTTCGACCTCACCGCGGTTGACGTCATTCTGTCGCTCGACGCGGACTTTCTTGCATCCGGGCCAGGATGCCTCGTTTATTCGCGGCAGTTCGCCGACCGGCGGCGTGTTACGGGCGACATCAAGAACATGAACCGGCTGTACGTGGCCGAGCCGGCGCTCACGTCAACAGGAAGCGTCGCGGATCATCGCCTGCCGATTCGGGCAGTCGACGTTGAGCCTCTTGCGCGGGCTTTAGCGCGGGAGGTCGGAGCAGCCGTAGAAGAAGCGCCGGGCAAGCTCGGCGATGCCCAGCGTGCGTGGATCAAGGCCGCCGCGGCAGATCTCCAACGGGCGCGAGGGCGCAGTCTGGTTGTTGCGGGCGAGGGCCAGCCGCCCGCGGTTCATGCGCTTGCTTACGTCATTAATGAAGCGCTTGGAAACGCGGGGCGAACGGTCCGATACACCGAACCTGTGCTCTTGAACACAGAAGACTACATGCAGTCTCTCGGTGCGCTGGCCGAAGCGATGCGGCAGGGGCAGGTGGACACCCTCGTCATTGCCGGAACAAACCCGGTCTACACGGCGCCGGCGGATTTGGGGTTTGCCGAGGCCATGGCCCTTGTCCCAACGCGAATACACCTGGGATTGTACCGGGATGAGACAGCCGAGCTGTGCCAGTGGCACATACCGGAGACTCACTTTTTGGAAAGCTGGGGTGACGTCCGGGCCTACGACGGGACAGTCAGCATTATCCAGCCGCTCATCAAGCCGCTCTACGACGGAAGGTCCATCTATGAATTTCTCGCGGCGTTCACAACCGCGCCGGACCGCCGCGGATACGACATGATACGGGCTTACTGGCGCAAGCAGAGCGGCAGCACGGACTTTGAAACTTTCTGGCGCACGGTCCTTCACAATGGGGTTGTTCCAAATACGCAAGCTTCCTCTGTAGCCGCGGCTGCCAACGCCGGCGCGATACCACCGCCCGCTCCCTCCGCGGAAATCGTCGCCACGAACGTCGAGATTGTCTTTCGTCCGGATCCGACGGTTTGGGACGGACGGTTCGCAAACAACGGATGGCTGCAGGAGCTTCCTAAGCCGATCAGTAAACTGACCTGGGACAACGCCGCTCTGATCAGCCCGGCGACGGCGAAGGCGCTGGGCTTGAGAGATGAAGACGTCGTAGAGGTCTCTTATCGCGGGCGTTCCGTTCGGGCCCCGGTGCTGGTCATGCCCGGTCACGCAGACGACAGCGTGACAGTGCACCTGGGCTATGGGAGACGGCGCGCGGGCTCCGTGGCCCAGGGTAGGGGCTTCGATGCTTATCAGTTAAGAACGTTCGATCGCCCCTGGTTCGGAGAGGGTGTAGAAATCCGAAAGCTCGGAGAGACGTACTCGCTGGCGAGGACGCAGGGGCACCACGAAATGGGCCGCCGCGATCTGGTTCGGAGCGTTACTCTCAAGGAACTTCTCAAAAACTCCGCTTCCACCGCGCACGAGGGACAGCATCCGGCGCTATCCCTCTATCCCGAGTATGCCTACTTTGGCTACGCCTGGGGCATGGTGATTGATCAAGGTATCTGCACGGGTTGCAGCGCGTGCGTCGTCGCATGCCAGGCGGAAAACAACATACCGGTCGTCGGCAAGGCGCAGGTGCTGAGGAGCAGGGAAATGCACTGGCTCCGAATCGACGTCTACTATCGAGGCGAGCCGGAAAACCCCGACGTATATCACCAGCCCATGCTGTGCCAGCATTGCGAAAGGGCTCCTTGCGAGCCCGTCTGTCCGGTCGCCGCGACGGTGCACAGCGCCGACGGGTTGAATCAGATGGTGTACAACAGGTGCGTCGGCACGCGGTACTGTTCGAATAACTGTCCCTACAAAGTCCGTCGGTTTAACTTCTTTCTCTACTCGGATTGGTACACGCCGAGCTTGTATGCGATGCGAAACCCGAATGTAACGGTTCGCAGCCGCGGCGTGATGGAGAAGTGCACCTTCTGCGTGCAGCGCATTGAGAGCGCAAAGATTCAGGCTTCCAAGATGAACCGCCGCGTGGAAGAAGGCGAAATCGTGACGGCTTGCCAGGCAGCCTGCCCGACGAGAGCAATCCATTTCGGGGACCTCAACAATCCCAACAGTGCAGTTGCTCAGATGAGGCGCCACCAGCTGGGTTATCAGGTCCTGGCGGAACTCGACACACAGCCGCGGAT
>JADGHK010000646.1 GCA_019686145.1 Bryobacteraceae bacterium
AGCCCGGGCCCAAGTCGACTTGCCGGACCCGGGCAAGCCGACCAGGACGATGACGCGAGGGCGTCGGGGCTTAGAAGGTGTATCGCTCGGCATCCAGCAGGCGGGCTGCGATCCTACGCCGAAGCTCGATGGCGTTGACCGGTTCAAATTTTGTGAAGCGCCGGAGGGCTACAAGGTTGATACGCAGGGCATCGCCCTCGGAGCACGCGGCGAGGACGTCCCGGGCTGTGGCTTCGATCCCGGCCAGCGTCTCCCTCAGGAAAACGGCAGTCATATCTGTCGCGATGCCCGCTCGATCCCCAAGCTTCATCGTTCGCAACAGGACGGATTCCATGGCATAGGCGCCCATCGCCGCATCCGTGATGCCTGCCATCACTTCCTGCTGCTCTTCCATTTGCGTCATGAACTTCTGGTAGGCAGCGCCAAGGAGCAGTAGGACGACTTTCTTGGCATTCTCCACTAGTTTCTTTTCTTCGGCAAAAGCGCCGCTTTCCGGGCCGCTGAGCGAGGGACCGCTCAGCAGCTCCGCCTGGAGCTTCTTCACGGCTTCGACCAGCGGCAGCTGCCCGCGCTGTGCTCTCTTGAGGAGCATCCCCGTCGCCAGCAGCCGGTTGATTTCGTTCGTTCCTTCAAAGATGCGGTTGATCCGTGAATCGCGATAGGCCCGCTCTACAGCGTAGTCCTGATGATAGCCGTAGCCTCCGTGGATCTGGACGCCCTCGTCCACCACGTAATCGAGCATTTCGGAGGCGTAGACCTTGATGTAGGAGCATTCCGCAGCAAACTCCTCGATCGCCTTCAAATAGACTGCCGCCGCATCCGGTTGCGACCAGGACCATTCCGAGAGGTGGCTTTCGATCTGGCCCACGACCCGGTAGCTCATGGTCTCAGCCGCATAAATGCGGATCGCCATTTCCGCCAGCTTATGACGGATCAATCCGAACTCCGCGATGCTCTTGCCGAAAGCCTTCCGGTCTTTCGCATACTTCAGCGACAGGGCGAGAACATTCTTCGCGCCGCCGACGGCGAACGGCCCCAGCTTCAGGCGTCCGATGTTCAGGATGTTGAAGGCGATGATGTGGCCGCGGCCGATTTCGCCGAGGACGTTCTCCGCCGGAACTTTCACGTTGTCGAAGTAGACGGCGCAGGTGGAACTCCCCTTGATGCCCATCTTCTTCTCTTCCGGTCCGACGGTGACGCCCGGCCAGGCGCGCTCCACCAGGAACGCCGTGAACTTCTCGCCGCCCACCTTGGCGAACACGGTGAATAGGTCGGCCGCACCGCCGTTCGTAATCCACATCTTCTGCCCGCTGAGGATGTAGTGCGTGCCTTCCGGATTGAGGTCTGCGCGCGTCTTGGCCGCGAGCGCATCGGAGCCGGCATGAGGTTCAGTAAGGCAGTACGCGCCCACCAGCTCCGCTCGGGCGAGCCTCGGCAGATACCGGCGCTTCTGATCCTCGGTGCCGAACAGCAGCAGCGGCAGAGTCCCGATGCCAGCGTGCGCGCCGTGCCAGGCAGAATAGGAACCATCCTTGGCGACGTGTTCCGCGACGATCATGGCGGAGGCAAGGTCCATCTCCATGCCGCCATAGGCTTCAGGGACGGTGACGGCCACCAGGCCAAGTTCGGCGGACTTCCTGAGCACAGAAGCTGCGACGCCCGGCTCCTGGTTCTGAATCGCTTCGAGATGCGGGGCGACTTCCTTCGCCCAGAATTCGTCGGTAGTTCGCGCGATGGCGCGGTGCTCGTCGGTGAAGTCTTCGGGGGTGAAGATCTCCGAGGGCTCGCGGCTTTCGATGAGAAAGCCCCCGCCTCGGGTTTTCGGCAGCGGCGTCATGGTGGTTGCCATACGTTCCCCTTTTCCTACATTCGTTCAAAGATGCCTGCCGCGCCCTGCCCGCCGCCAACGCACATGGTGACCATGCCGTACCTGGCGTTCCGGCGCTTCATCTCCCGGAGGATCGTGGCTGTGAGCTTTGCCCCAGTGCAGCCGAGCGGGTGGCCAAGGGCGATCGCGCCTCCATTGACGTTCACGCGATCCAAATCGAGGCCCGCTTCCCGGATTACTGCCAGAGCCTGCACGGCAAAGGCTTCGTTGAGCTCGATCAGATCGATATCCTCAAGCTTCAGCCCGGCCAAAGACAACGCCTTTGGAATCGCAACGACCGGGCCGATTCCCATGATCTCGGGAGGAACGCCGGCGACAGCGTAGCTGACGAAGCGCGCCATCGGCGTAAGACCAAGCTCCCGGGCCTTCTTTTCCGACATCACGAGCGCAACTGCCGCGCCGTCACTTGTCTGCGAAGAGTTGCCCGCCGTCACGGTTCCTTCGGCGTGAAAGACCGGCTTTAATTTACTGAGAACCTCCATGGACGTGTCCGGCCGCGGCCCCTCGTCCTTGGAGAACATGATCGTGCTCTCCGATGGCTTGCCGCCCGCCGCCGCTCTCATCGCCACCTGGACCGGGACGATCTCCTCGTCGAAAGCGCCGGCCGCCTGCGCGCGAA
>JADGHK010000647.1 GCA_019686145.1 Bryobacteraceae bacterium
TTCTTCACGAGCTTCGCGGACTTCAGGCCCGACGCAGCGATGGGCACGATCTGATCGTCGTCGCCGTGGATGATGAGGGTGGGTACGTCAAACTTCTTCAGATCCTCGGTGAAGTCCGTTTCGGAGAACGCTTTGATGCAGTCGTAGGCAGCCTTCAAGCCCGCCTGCATGCCCTGAATCCAAACCCAGTCCCGAAGACCTTGGGAGACCTTGCTGTCTTGCCGGTTTGCACCGAAGAAAGGGACGCTCAGATCCTTGAAGTACTGCTGCCGGTCGGCGAGAACGTTTGTGCGGATTTCGTTGAAAGCTTCGATGGGAGTGCCCTCCGGATTTGCTTCCGTCTTTAGCATCAGCGGCGGGACGGCGCTGATCAATACCGCCTTCGCCACACGCTTTGTGCCATAGCGGCCGATATAGCGCGTGACCTCTCCTCCGCCTGTAGAGTGTCCGACGAGTACTGCATTCTGCAAATCCAAAGTTTCGAGCAGAGCGGCCAGATCGTCGGCGTAGGTGTCCATGTCATTCCCATGCCATGGCTGATCGGACCGGCCATGCCCCCTCCGGTCGTGAGCGATGCACCGGTAGCTCTGCGCGGCCAGAAAATGCATCTGATCGTCCCACGCATCGGCTGTGAGCGGCCAGCCGTGGCTGAAAACGATCGGCTGTCCTTTTCCCCAATCCTTGTAATAAATCCGCGTCCCGTCTTTGGTTGTGATGGTCACCGCCTGGTCTCCTTAGTCAGCAAGAGTTGGCTTCCGCGAGGTACTGCTAATGGTACGCATTGGACGTAAAAAGGCGGGAAAACGTATCGGGGTGGGTGACGGATTTTTTCTGGCGGCGCCTTCGGAGGGCGCCGCCTTTGTGTCGAGCGGATGCTATTTCCCGAAATGAGTCACAAGGTAGTCGACGATCGCTTTCATTTCGGCGTCCGTCGCCCTCGCACCGCGCGCCGTCATGTTCTCGACCATGGCTTCCCAGGCTGGGCGATCGCGCCGGACGCCCGTCACCGTATCGATGCCATGGCAGGGTGCTCCGCAGGTGCGCTGCACGAGTGCCTTGCCCGGTCCATCGGGCAGTGTCGTCGGTCCTTTCGGTTTGCTTGCGATCGTTGCCGCGTCAGAGCCCGATAGAGCGCTGACTGGCGCCGCCTCTCCTGTGCCGAGAGCAAAGGCCATCACACTGTCAGCCGGCGTTCCACCGAAGTAGCCTCCTCCGCCGCCGGCCATGATCGCCACGTATTGCTTGCCATCTTTCCCGAGATAGGTGATCGGGATCGTATGACCATTGGCATCGATAGGATGCTCCCAGAGCAGCCGGCCGGTCTTTGCGTCAAAGGCGCGGAAGCGGCTGTCGTTTGTGGCTGCGATAAATACGAGCCCTCCGGCTGTTGCGATGCTGCCGCCAAGATTGAGCGCGCCCGTATTGCGAACTCCCAGCGCCTCGAGCGCCGGAACTGTCCCGAGCGGTGTTCGCCAGGCGATATCGCCCGTTCGAATGTCGACGGCTACTAACTCGCCGAAAGGTGGGTTCGTGCACGGAATTCGCGTATCGCGATTCCAGAAACGGGCATAAGCGCCGTACTCCGAAGTGCGCTTGTACGTGACCTCTCCCGTCTTGGGATCGGTCGTTTTCTCCATGTGGCCCCACTGGCCCAGGTTGTTCACGTTCGTAAAGAGGTAGCCAAGGCCGGGGTGGATGGATGTGCCGCCCCATCCGCCTCCGCCCAACGTGCTCGGGAACATCAGCACATTGCCCTCAAGGCCGAGCGGCGTGTAGAGGCTGCCGATCCGCATCTGGTTTCGTTCGAAAAGGTCGCGGCAGAAGGCAGCGTGCTCAGGCGTGAGATTGTAGATTTCCTCCTTCTTGAACTCGGTGCGGGAAAGTGGCGGGGGCTTGAGCGGGAACGGCTGTGTCGCCGCGGTCTTCTCACCGGGCACAATGCTTTGAGGCACCGGCCGCTCCTCCATGCCATACAGCGGTTCGCCGGTAAGGCGGTTGAACGCGAAGAGGAGACCCATTTTCGTGATCTGTGCGACTGCGGGGATCGTGCGGCCGTTGCGCGGAGCATCAAACAGAATAGGTGCGCCGGCCAGATCGAAGTCCCACAGGTCGTGATGGACCAGTTGTTGATACCACTTCAGCTTTCCGGTTGCGGCATCGAGCGCGACAAGGCTGTTTCCATAGAGGTTGTCGCCATGGCGGTCAGCGCCGTAGAAGTCGGCTGTAGGCGACCCCAGGGGAACATAGAGGATGCCGCGCTGCATGTCCAGTGTCAGGAAACCCCAGGCATTCGTGCCGGACCGGTTCTTCCACGCATCGGGAGGCCATGTCTCATAGCCGGGCTCGCCAGGTCGTGGAACCGTATGGAAGGACCAGACCAGCTTCCCCGTGCGGGCATCCCAGGCGCGGATGTCTCCATAGGCTCCGGTAGAGGGCGACCCCTCCCCGTTACTGCTACCAGTGATGACGAGGTCTTTATAGACGACCGGCGGCGATTGCAGCGAGAT
>JADGHK010000648.1 GCA_019686145.1 Bryobacteraceae bacterium
CGCCTTCCGGCTCATCTTTCAAATGGCCGAGAAACTCCGCGCGAGCGCCTGCATTGTCATCGACGCGGATTTGCGTTCGGTGACGCCCGAGTGGGTAGACCTGCTTCTTCGTCCGATCATTTATGCAGGATATGATCTGGTCACGCCTCACTATCACCGCCACAAGTACGACGGCACAATCACGAGCAGCATCGTCTATCCATTAACCCGAGCGCTTTACGGCCGTCGCGTGCGGCAGCCGATCGGCGGCGACTTTGGCGTTTCCGGGCGGCTCATATCGCGCTATTTGCAGAGGGGAGACTGGGACGACAATGTAGCGCGGTATGACGTCGATCTTTGGATGACGACGATCGCAGTCGCGGAGGGTTATCGCGTCTGCCAGAGTTTTCTTGGCGAGAACATTCACGCCACGAGGGATCCGGGCGCCGACCTGAGCACAATGCTTCAGCAGGTCGTCGGGAGTGTCTTCTCCTTGATGCAGGAGTATGAGAACGTGTGGTTGGCCCGTTCCGGCAGTGAGAGCGTCGATTTGTTCGGCTTTCGCAGAGACGCGGCGCTGGATCAGATTCCGATAAACCTCCCGCGTATGCTCCAGGCATTCCAGCGGGGTTGTGCGGAGCTGGGCGAGGTTTGGGAAATGGCGTTGACGGACGACACGCTCCGCAAAGTACGCAGGCTGGTAGCGGACAGTCACTTTCACATGAATGACGATCTCTGGGCGAGGGTTATTTACGATTTCGCCTGTGCCTACAAGGAACGGCCGCTCGAGCGTGGTCACCTCTTGCGGTCGCTTGCGCCTCTGTACCTCGGCCGTTTGGCCTCGTTCATGATCGAAACGCAGGATCTGTATTCAGCCGGCGTGGACGAGAAGATTGAACAACTTTGCGTCACTTTCGAAGATCTGAAGCCTTATCTGATTTCACGCTGGACCGGGCGTAAGCCGGCGGAGCCACAGAATCGAACAAAAATGGGTCAGGAATTGGGAGTGGAGGTGAAGTCATGATCGATGCACTGCACGGAATCATCAAGGGCGCGGTGCAAACGCTGTCTGTAACGATTCAAAACTGGCTGCCGCCGCTGTTGGCGGGCGTCACGATCCTGCTGGTCGCGTACATTGTCGCTGTGCTCGTGCGCCTTCTTCTGGCGCGGATTATACGCGGCGTTGCGTTCGACCGGTTTCTTAGCCAGAGCGGTATCTCATCGATCATCGACGGAACCGGCAGACTGAGGGCAACACAGCTGGTAGCGGGGACGGCTTACTGGATCATTTTGGGAATCGGTTCGCTGACCGCGCTCAGCGCCTTTAATACGCTTCTGACCAGCCGCATCGTCGAAACGGTCGTGTTTCTCTTCCCGAAGGTTGTCACAGCGGCTCTGATCCTGCTGGCCGGCTTCTGGCTTGCTCAGTATCTGGGCCGAAGCACGCTGGTCTGGGCGGTGAACGAAGGCATCGTATTCTCTCGCAGGCTGGCTGGAGCAGTGCGCATCGTCATTGTCTTTGTGGCTGTCGTCGTTGCAGCCGACACGCTGGACTTTGCCCGGAGCGTCTTTCTTGCCGCCTTCATCATTCTCGTGGGTGGCGCCGTCCTGGCGGCGAGTCTCGCTTTAGGCTTCGGAGCACGCGGCTGGGTGCAGCGCCAGCTCGAAGCGGAATCGCAGCGCCTGCACGAGGAGGAGCGATCGGTCTGGCATCACCTCTAGCTGCTCCGACCGAGGATCGCGAGAATCTCCTGATTCCAACCCTCCGGGCCGGATGCTCGGGCGACCCGCGCGTGCGGCAGCGCCGAGGTCATTTGCTCCAGCTTCGCGGAGGGAATGATGACGGGGATGTCCATGAGCCGGAGGAACGGGATGTCGTTTGGGCCGTCTCCCATCCCAATCGATACAACGCCGGGATGCAGCGTTCTGAACTGTTCGAGCAGCCTGCTAACTGCGGCCGCTTTGCTGTTGTGGCCGGTGATATGGAAGAAACGTCCGCCTTGCGTCCAGCGCTTGCCCGCCTGCTCAATCGCGTTCAACAAACTCTCCTTGCGATCCATGTCCAGGATGAGGAAGGCTTCGTCGAACTCACGCTGCCGCGCCAGATGCACGTCGTCGCGCGCCAGCGCGGTCTTCTCCGCAATTTCGTCGTCCGTCATGTCAGCGAAACCGAGAACGCGGACTCCGGTTCGCAGAGAGGCCTCTTTGAGCGCGCGAACAAGTTCTGCGTAGCTGTCGCCAAGACAAAGAATTTCGTAGGCATCTCGAATTTCACTGCCCGGGATTGGAGAGGGAAAGTAACCGCAAGGAATAAAGATTGCGCCGCCATTCTCACTGATGAAGGGATGGCGATTCGCCATCCGGCTGCGCCATACTTCCATCTCGGCGCGGGTCTTGCTTGAGACGAAGATGATGGGCGAGCCCTCTGCCTCCAGCGATGTTAGCGCCGGAAGCGCGGGTTCCCATGCATACGTATCGTGATTGAGTAATGTTCCATCTAAATCAGTGAATACGAGGTGCATACG
>JADGHK010000009.1 GCA_019686145.1 Bryobacteraceae bacterium
GTCTTCGAGCATCGCAAGCGAGCGGTCCAGGTCAGCCGATCCAAAGTTCTTCCGGCGCGCGACAGTAGCGATGTCTCTCCTGAGATCCTGGAACTGGTGGTTGCTTACGGAGATGCCGAAGTACTGGCCCGCAACGTCCTCGATCTCGTGTGCTTCGTCGAAGATGACGGCTGAGTATTCAGGGATGATTCCGCCGTAATCCTCTTCCTTGACGGCGAGGTCGGCAAAGAAGAGATGGTGATTGACGATGATGATGTCGCTTTCGAGCGCACGCTGATGCATCAGCGTGATGAAGCAGCGCTCGAACTGTTTGCATTTCTGGCCGGTGCAGAGCTCGCGGCGCGCGTCGAGCTTGGCCCAGGCGGTGGACCCTTCGGGAAGCGTGCGCACCTCCGCGCGATCCCCTGTTTCCGTCGTCTTCTCCCATTCGCGGATGATCTGGAAGTCTGCCACTTCCTCCAGACCGCTTAACACTGGCTCCCGTTCGGCATCATAGACCTTCTGGCGGCAGACGTAATTGTTCCGGCCCTTCATATAGGTGACCCGCAACGGCTGGTCGAAGACTTTGGCGAGAAACGGAACGTCCTTGTAGAAAAGCTGCTCCTGCAGGTTGAGCGTGCCTGTGGAGATGACGATCCGCTTGCCGGAAAGGATCGCAGGCACCAGATAAGCGAGGGTTTTGCCCGTGCCAGTTCCCGCCTCGACAATCAGATGTCTTTTGTCGGCGAGCGCGGCTTCCACAGCCTCCGCCATTTCCAATTGGCCGGAACGGAACTCGTAGTTCGGGTGCCAGCGGGAAAGCAGTCCATTGCGCCCGAAGAAGTGGCGGACCCGAGAAACGCGCGTTGAGGGAGTCACCTGCTACTCACAGTATACGAAGGCAAGTAACAGGGGCGGCGGGAGGGAAAGCGGCCGGGAACTGCCCCGGCCGCGATCGGATCACGACGTCTTACAGACCCTTCTTTCCGAGGAAGGAAATGAGGTCGACAATGCGGTTGGAGTAGCCCCACTCATTGTCATACCAGGAAACAACCTTTGCCAGGTTGCCGCCGAGCACTTTCGTCATCTGCGCGTCAACGATGGAGCTGTTCGGGTTCTTCAGCATGTCCGTGGAGACCACGGGATCTTCCGTGTAGGCGAGGATACCCTTCAGCGGTCCTTCCGCAGCTTCCTTCAACGCAGCGTTAATTTCCTCCGCAGTGACCGTCTTGCTCATCACGGCGACCAGGTCGACGACAGACACGTCCGGCGTAGGCACGCGCATTGCGTAGCCGTCCAGCTTGCCCTTCAGCTCCGGAATCACCAGACCGATGGCCTTTGCCGCGCCCGTCGTCGTCGGAATCATGTTGATGGCGGCGGCGCGAGCCCGGCGGAGGTCCTTGTGGGGGAAGTCCAGCACGTTCTGGTCGTTCGTGTAGCTGTGAATTGTCGTCATCGAGCCCTTCTCGATGCCGAACTTTTCATGCAGGACTTTTGCGAGCGGAGCCAGACAGTTGGTTGTGCAGGAGGCGTTCGAAATGACGTTGTGCTTGGCCGGATCGTAGCACTGCTCATTCACGCCCAGGACGATCGTGATGTCCTCATTCTTTGCCGGGGCGGAAATGATCACTTTCTTCACCGACCCCTTCAGGTGCTTAGCGGCCTGTTCGGCGTCCGTGAACCTGCCGGTTGACTCGACAACGACCTGCGCCCCAAGGGAGGACCAATCGATTTCCGCCGGATCCTTCGTGGCGAAGACCTTGATCTTCTTGCCGCCGACGTTAATGCTGTCGCCTTCCGCGGTGACGGGCTCAGTGAGCGGCCCAAGAATCGAATCGTACTTGAGCAGATGCGCCAGAGTCCTGGTGTCCGTTAAATCATTGGCCGCGACAAACTCAATGTCCGGGTTGTTTAATCCTGCGCGGACCACATTGCGACCAATACGGCCGAAGCCGTTAATACCTACCTTAATAGCCATTGCGGGTATCCTCTCTGCGTGTTAGGAAAGTCATCTTAATGATAGCAAATGATAGACTTCCTCACACGTATTTCGGATCTCGATGTCCTTTAAACGGGGCGCCGGGAACAGGTCACTGCACCGGCGGGAGCGGAGGAGCTGTGGAGCCTCCCAGGTTTGCGTACGTGTCTTTCACCTTCACTACCGTCTGTCCCTTGAAAGTGACGAAGGTGATCTTGCCAGGGGGTTGTCCGTAAATCCAGTCTTCGTAGTCCAGGCCGTCGCGAGACTCACGAATCTTGTCCCGCGGCCGTCCGACCGCCAGGATGACCTGCTCGCGGTCCATGCCTTCGACGACCTTTTTCTGTTTGATCGCCTCCTGGATCGGCGCAGGGAGGGTTTCAATGTAAAGCTCGGTGGCGCTTCGCTGCTCGAAGTCCAGAATCGGATTCAGAAGCTTCTTAATCTCGGAAGCCGGAACAGCGGGCACATGGTCCGGGAACACCAGGGCGATGGAAGTTCCCGTGGGGCGCGGTCCGTCGTTGCGTGCGACCGGCGTCGTCCGTGTCCCCATACCGACCTCAATCCGTTCATACCACTTCTTCTTGAGCTTGAGGCCTCCGTCCAACTCGAAGACAATCTTCTTGTCGTCGATGTCGACTTTGGTCACTTGAACCATGTCGCCGACGCGCGCCGCCGGGCCAAATTCTCTACCGGCCTCGTTCCACGCCGCCTTATCCCATTCGCCGGTGCTCTTAAATTCAAGTGGCTTCTTGGACCGGGGGAGGACGATTTTGGCGGTCGCGTATTCCGCGCTCAGCCCGCGAATGAGCTCGATGCGTTCCTCGTCGGTAAGCTTCTTGCTTCCGCCCCAAAGCAGGACGGCCGCGCACAGTGTCAGGACAACGAGGCGCATTCAGTCCTCCTGAAGTCTGGGGACGAGGTAGGCTGGCTGACGTTCAATCGGCGCCTTGTGGAGGTAAAGGAACAGCAAAGCGACGATGGGGAGGGTAAGAAGACTGGCTTCAGGACCATATTCACCACCGCTCCAGAGCTCACCGATGTTCCAGTGCATGGCGTAGCCCGTCACTCCCATTGTAAACCCGCTCAACTTGACGCCGAAGAACGGGAATGTCCAGTTCCAGCCGAAGTGCAGGCCGATTGCCAGCCACAGGTTGCCCGACCGCAGAAAGGCGTACCCGAGCAAAATGCCCCAAGCCGTTGTGTTGATAAACCCCAGGAGGGAGAAGTTGAGATTGGCCCAGTGTGCGAGTCCGAAGATGACCCCGACCGGGAGAATCGTGGCAAAGGGGCCGAGGTAGTTCATGAGCACCTGGAAACCGTAGCCTCGAAATAGCATCTCCTCCCCCACCGCGGCGAAGAGCAGAACCAGACTGACAAAGAACATGGCCCCAGGACCGGAGGCAGCATTCGGATCTGGATTCAGCTCCGAAACGCCTGCGAGCAGAGGCGGCAGGACCACCAGCAAGGCGCCTCCAATCCCTCCCGCAACGCCGTAGGCGAGATGCCGCACAGAGGGAGGCCCCCAGCCAAGACCGATATCGGAAAGGCTGCCGCGCTCGTAGATCCGCAGTACGACAGCGTTAGCGACAGCGGCAGCGGCAAAGGTGCCTAGCGCAGCGGCAATGAAATAGCCTCCAATCGGAAGCAAGAGAGGCGGAAAGAACGCAAGCCCGGCAATCTCCAGGAACGCAAAGATCAGGATGCGTAAGAGGACGCCCGCCTTTGTTCTCCCGGCGGCCACCACCTACCTCGTCCGTTTTGCGCCGTCCGGAAGCACTTTCACTCGCACTCCATGCGGCGCTACCTTCGCTTCGAGCACTTCCGCCCCTTCGGCGGCAATCAGCGAAGATACCCGCTCCTTCGCGCCCGGCTCAACAAGAAAGAAAACACATCCGCCGCCACCGGCGCCGCAGACCTTCGCTCCTTTTGCGCCGGCACGCCTGGTGACTTCCACTAACCGGTCGATGAGCGGCGTGGTGATCCCAGGCGCATTCTTCTTACGGTGAGACCACTCCTCGCGAAGCAGGCGGCCGACCTCAGCCCAATTCCTCTTCTCGATTGCCTCTTTCATTCCGTAAGCGATCGAAGCGATCCGCTCGAAGTTTCGATGGACACCCGTATCGCCATCGATGTAGGCCTTCGTGACTTCCCAATTGTTGATTCCGGAGTTGCGCGGCTCACCCGTATATGCCAGCACGATCCGCTGGTTCAAGTCATCGAGATCCACATCGATCGCCCGGCGGTGAAGGCCGTCCGGCCGCAGCTCGATCACGCTGACTCCGCCGTACATCGCAGGATAGTAATCCTGGCAGCCGGTCGGGACGCGAATGATCTGAGACTCCACGTTCTGGGCGATCTCACGGATCTTCTCGATCGAGTAGCGCCGTTCGGTGAGACGGTTCAGCGCACTGCACAGGGAGATGATCAGGGACGACGATCCGGAGATCCCGGCTCCGGCAGGAGCTTCGGAATGAGTCTCCACCTCTAAGCCGGTCTCGGGACGGAAGAACTTCAAGACCCAGGCAGGCAGCGGCAGCTTGTGCTTCCTGGCGGCGCATAACGCGTCGAAGTTCTCGTATTCCTCCTGCAGGCCGAGGTCCCGGGAGCGCAGGATGATCCGGCGGTCCTTCCGGGTTTGCAGCACGCAGCTCGTGTATCGGTCGACGGCAAAATTAACAGTGACAGAGTTCTTGTGATACAGGTACAGCGGCCAGATATCAAGCGTGCCGCCCGCAAGATCCACCCGGCAAGCGGCTCTGGAAGTGATTTTCATAGCGGAAGCAAAGGAATACTATATCGCGCACGGCAGCCGGAATCCTACTCGCAGGCATACTAGTTCCGCCGTACGGGTACCCCGCAGACGGGCAGCCAGGCGCGGGACAAAATTAGACACCCTAATAGTTCTAGGGCAAAATGGTAAGGCTGGGAAGTACTAACGATCAGTGCGTAAGGGGCCGATAGAGAGGCATATGCAAGATCGGCGAATCGAACCGAGGATGCTGTGTGCGGATCTAGTCGAGGTGCAGTGGAGGGATAAGAATGGCAAGCTCCGCAGGGCTATCGCAAATCTCGAAGACATTTCTCTGTCTGGAGCATGCGTTCAATTGGAGGTAGCCATCCCTCTGAACACCACTCTGCGCATCGTCCATGGAAAGGGTGCGCTGCACGGCCAGGTTCGCTATTGCGTCTACCGGGAAATCGGTTACTTCCTGGGAATCGAGTTCGACCCTGACTGCAAGTGGTCCCAAAGCAACTTCCGTCCCCAGCACCTGCTGGATCCCCGGAAGCTGGTTGCTCGAACCCAGCAACAGGCGAGCGATCAGCACACAGCCTGACAGCGCGGGCTTTGGCCGGCTGGGGCTGGCACGGCACCCCTCAGTAATTCAGGAGCCACCGCGCCTTTTCGACAATCTTCGCCGCATTGGGGAGGAACGCCTCCTCAAGCGGCGGGCTGTAGGGAACCGGGACATCCGGGGCAGCGATTCGAACCACGGGGCCATCTAACGAATCGAAGGCCTTTTCCGTGATCCTTGCCGCGATTTCCGCTCCAACTCCGCCGGTTAGCGTGGCTTCATGAAGGACGATGACCTTGGAGGTCTTCCGGACGCTCTCCAGAATGGTTTCCTCGTCGATCGGCAGGACCGTCCTGAGGTCTACAATCTCGACCGAAATTCCCTCCCCTGCCAACTGATTGGCCGCCTCGTCCGCCTCATAGACCATCGCGCCGTAGGTAATGATGGACAGGTCCGAGCCTTCCCGGAAGACGCGCGCCTTACCAATCGGCACTGTGTAATCGCCTTTGGGGATCTCCTCCTTGATCCGGCGGTAAAGGGCTTTGTGCTCGAAGAAGATGCATGGATCGTCATCGCGAATTGCCGCTTTAATCAGGCCCTTGGCGTCGTACGCCGTTGCCGGGCAGATCACCTTGAGCCCCGGCGTGTGAACGAACCAGGCCTCTGGATTCTGCGAATGAAAGGGCCCGCCATGAATGCCGCCGCCCGAGGGCGCACGAACCACAATCGGGACGGGCGCATTCCAGCGATAGCGGCACTTTGCCGCGAAGTTCACAATCTGGTCGAAGGCGCAGCTAATGAAGTCGGCGAACTGAATTTCAGCCACGGGACGCAAGCCGTTGAAGCTCGCACCGATCGCGGCGCCGACGATCGCCGATTCGGAGATCGGTGTATCGACAACACGGCGCTCGCCGAACCGCTCCAGCATGCCCGCTGTGATCTTGAAAGCTCCGCCGTAGACGCCGATGTCCTCTCCGAGCAGGAAGACGTTCTCATCCCGCTCCATCTCCTCCCAGATGCCTTCACGAATCGCTTCCAGGTAGGTCGTCGGCATGGTTACTCCGCGTAGACGCCTTGCGTAAGAGTGGCAGGATCGGGGTAAGGGCTCTTTTCCGCCCACTCGATCGCCGCATCCACTTCCGCCCGGATTCCGGCGTTCATCTCGTCGATCGTGGCACGGTCCGCCCAACTGCGTTCGAGCATCAACGTCTCCAGCCGACGGATCGGGTCCTTCGCTTCCCACTCCTTCCAGAGGTGCGCCGGGACATAGCTTCCCGAGTCGTGAGCGGAGTGCCCGGTCATGCGGAAGGTCTTGCACTCGATCATGTAAGGACCTAAGCCACGGCGGGCATGCTCCGCGGCACGCAGAGCCGCGTTATAAACAGCGAACACGTCATTGCCATCAACAATCTCCGCCGGAATTCCGTAGCCCGGCCCGCGATCCGCCACATTTGCGCAGGCCATCTGCTTCTCGAGCGGGGTTGAGTAGGCGTATTGATTGTTGTTGCAGATCAGAACCAGCGGAAGCCTTTGCACGGCGGCCAGATTGATGCCCTCGTGCCAGTCGCCTCTGCTCGTCGCCCCGTCGCCGAAGAAGACGAAGGCGATGTCCTTCGTGCCCTTGTACTTCAAGGCAAAGGCCGATCCGGCCGCAACCGGAATCGAGGCGGCCATGGCGCTAATGATGGCGACAATTCTCAGGTTGAGGTCGCCCATGTGCATGTTGCCGTCGCGTCCCTTTGTGAGGCCGCCGACGCGCCCCATGTATTGCGCGAACACCTGCCGGGGATGAACTCCGCGAATGAAATAGAGTCCAAGGTCCCGGTGACATGGATAGAGCATGTCATCGGGCTTCGCAGCCATGCCAGCTCCGACACAAATGGCCTCCTGCCCGCGGCCGACGTAGACGCCTCCGAGAATCTTGCCCTGTCGGTACAGCTTGCGCTCGATGCGATCTTCTACCTCACGCATCAGCGACATGTGGTAGAGAAAACGACGCGCAAGCTCAGCTTGTTCCGAGCTGTCTGCGGCTTCCTGGAGGGTGATGGATGTTGCTCGATTTACGGCTGCCATGTCGAAGTACTCCGCGGACGCCAGTCCAAAGGACTTAGTATAGCCTTTTCAAGCGATCCGTCTTACAACCAGTCTTGCAGGACGCAGAATGAGCGGGGGTTTTGAGTAGCCGGAGCCGGGTCTGGCTCCGGCCGCAACGACGCTCAGATGAATTTGTATTGACCGGGCACCGGCAAGGGCGGGACTTCCATCTTGAGATCGTAGTCGAAAGCCTTTGGCATCAGGTCCAGTTTGGAATTCATGATCATGTCCCACGTCACTTCGATCCCCGAATAGGCGGATTCGCGGGCCATGATGCACGTCATCGTGCTTTCGGCCACCGCCATGGCGTGATTGATGTAGGGGCCGTCGCCGCGAATGCTGTTGACCAGCGCAGTATGTTCCGCAACATACGGATTCGCTTTCCGTTCGCCCATGTCGTGCACGTTGCTTCGCCCCTTGGTGCCGACAACCAGCTCACTGACGTTGTTGTGGAGCCCGCGCGGGAACTGGCGGCAGTAGCTGGACAGGCGCACGCCATTCGGATACTCAAAGTCGGCCGCAATGTGATCGTAGATGTTCCCGTGCACCTCGTCGCGGGGACGCCAGACAGCTCCGCCGGTCGCAACGACCTTCACGGGGTGAGTTCCCATGACCCAGTTGATGACGTCGATGTTGTGCAGGTGCTGCTCTACAATCTGGTCGCCGCAAATCCAGACGTAGGAGTACCAGTTGCGGTGCTGCCAGGTCATGTCGCCCCACTTTGGGTCGCGTCCCTTGGGCTGCTGGATGACCGGCGTGCCGACCCAATAGGCATAAGCGGCTACGATATCGCCGATTGCTCCCTCCTGGATCTTGCGCACGGTCTCCATGTAGTCCGCGGAAAAGCGCCGCTGGGCGCCCGAGACGACGGTCAGCTTCAGCTCTTCGGACTTCTTGGCGGCCGCCATAAACCGCCGCACATTCACGGGATCCGTTCCAAACGGCTTCTCGCAGAAGACATGCTTCTTCGCCTCGACCGCCGCTTCAAAATGCATCGGACGATATCCCGGCGGCGTCGTGAGCATCACGATATCGATATCGGAGTTAATGACCTTCTTATAGGCGTCGAAGCCGATGAATTTATGCTCGGGGGAAATCTTGACGCGCTGCCACACCGCGGGATGCCTTTCGCGGATCCAATTCAGGTTCGACTCGAGCTTGTCCTCGAAGATATCGCCGGCAGCGACTACCTCGACATTCTCCGAGCCGTTGATCAGATCAACGATGGCCTGGCGGCCTCGACCGCCAACTCCAACGATTCCCGCTTTCAGCTTTTCCTTTCCCGCACCCCGGACCAGCTCAGGCTTAATGATGGTAAAGGCGGTTGCAGCGGCGCCAATCCCGGTCGAGCCTTTCAGGAAAGAGCGGCGTGACGGAACTTCTTTCTTTTCCATAGCTGTGGCTACCTCGGCGGTATTGTATAACCTAATCGGAGCAGGCAGAAGCTCGGACAGCCGTTTGTGGCTTGCCGTACGGCCTGATCCGGTCCGGTGCAACAATAAGAGTGTACGACCGGCCGGTGAGTAGCATCGGCCCGGAGGAAAACCTTGGCAGCGATTGAGGGAGTTTATGTTGCCGCCATTACGCCTCGCCGCCCTGCCAACGGCGAGATTGATCTTGGGGCCACCCTGGATCTGATTGACTTCCTCGGCTCGTCAAAGGTGCAGGGGATTGTCCTTTTCGGGTCGACCGGCGAGTTCCTGCATTTCGAGGTCGAAGAGCGGCAGAGGCTGATTCCCCTTGTGGTGAAGCGAAGCCGGGTGCCCGTGATCGTCAATGTCTCTCACTCCACCCTTGACGGTTCCGTACGGCTTGCTCTGGCCGCTCGCAGAGCCGGGGCGGAAGCGGTCCTGCTGATGCCGCCCTATTTCTTCCGTTACGAGCAGGAAGAGATCAAACACTTCTATCGTGCATTCTCCCAGGAGCTCGACGGCTCGATCCCGATCCTGTTGTACAACATTCCGGAGTTTACGAATCCCCTGTCAGTCGAGACGGCGGTCGAGCTGCTGCTGTCTGGCGCGTTCGCTGGAATTAAAGATTCGAGCGGCAGATTCGAAGACTTCCGGCGGATACAATCCTGCACCTGCGGCCGCGGCCTCTCTTACCTGGTCGGCAATGACCTTATCTTCCCTGAGGCGCGGGCTGAAGGCGCAAGCGGGGTGGTGTCCGGAGTAGCCTGCGCCGCCCCCGAATTGATGCTGGCTCTCGACCGCGCCGTTGCCGCCAGCGACAGCAGAAAGGAGAGGCTGGCGCGGAGGCTGCAAGAATTCCTCTCCTGGATCGATTCCTTTCCTACACCCGTCGGCGTCAAAGAAGCAGTGGCGCTGCGCGGCATCAAGACCGGCCCGCACGCCACGCCGCCCAGCCCGGCGATGCAAAAGAAGCTATCTGAGTTTCGGGACTGGTTCCCCGGCTGGCTTGCCGAGGTGAAGAAGGATGCGGCGTTTTGAACTGCTCGTGCTACTGCTTGTGGCGCCGGTCCTGCCGGCGCAGAGGATTTCTTACGAAACCGGTCCGCAAGTCCGAACCTTCATCTCCGATGTCGACGGCTCAGCGCAGCCCTACGCGCTTTACGTGCCTCCGGACTTTGATCCTGACAAGAAGTATCCGCTGGTCCTCAGCCTGCACGGGGCCTACTCAAACCACCGGCTGAATTTGAAGCGCGTGTTCGGGAAAGGAAGCCGCTTGCCGCTCACCGACTCCTCAGCTGGCGGTTTTCCAAAGTTTCCGAATGTTCCGTACCTCGTCGCGTCGCCTTTGGCTCGCGGCACGATGGGCTACCAAGGGATACCCGAAAAGGACGTCTACGATGTGCTTGAAGAGGTGAAGCGGCAGTTTCCGGTGGATGAGGATCGGATCTATCTGACGGGCGAATCCATTGGCGGCGGCGGCGCGTTGTGGCTGGGGCTGACCCGTCCGGACATCTGGGCGGCGGTCGCCGCAGTCTGCCCCGCCAATCCGGAAGGCGTTGAAGAGCTGGCGCCCAACGCCCTCAACCTCCCAATCCACCTGTTTCACGGAGCCGCGGATCCTGCGGTTCCTGTAGAGACGTCACGGGCGTGGCAGAAGAGGCTGCTCGAAAACGGCGCCAAAGTGGAGTATGTCGAGTATCCGAACGTCCGGCACAACGCCTGGGACCTTGCATACAAGGATGCGTCCATCTTCGACTGGTTCGGACAACACCGGCGGCAGCGCTATCCCGATCATGTACGCTTCGTGACGCGCCGCCACAAGTACAACTCCGCCTACTGGATTCGAGTCGATGCGCTGCAGGGTGCGGATCTGGCTTCCGTGGACGCGTCCATCCCTGAAAACAACAGCGTCCGCATCGACACGAAACACGTTTACGGATTGACGCTCCGGCTGGCAGGTCATCCACGGATTTCGGCGAACCGCCCGCTTCGCATCACAGTCGACGGAACTTCGCTGCGCGTTCCCGCGCGGGGCGACATCTCACTGGTTCATACTGCGAAAGGCTGGCGGGTAGCCAGGCTCCCCGAGGACAGGAACACGAAACGTCCCGGGTCCGAGGGTCCGATCGGAGAGGCGCTAAATGCACGCCACATCTACGTTTACGGTACCGCCGACTCTCCCGACGAAGAAGTTCTCGCGGCCCGCCGCGCTGTCGCCAAAGATGCCGCCGAATGGTCCACACCGAGCTTCAAAGCATCTGTCTCCTTTCGCGTGCTTGCAGACAAGGACGTGACCGAAGAGGACCTCAGGACGTCGAATCTCATCCTGTTCGGCACGCGTGAAACGAACTCCCTCATCGCGCGCTTCGCAAGCCGCTTCCCGATGTCTCTTCATGCCGGTGCGGCGGATTACGGTCTGGTCTTCGTTGCGCCGGTTGACGGGCGCCTTGTTGTTGTGAATTCCGGGCGGCCCTGGTGGACCGGCGCGGACAACCGGCGGCCCGTCGCCTTGCGCTACTTCCAGATCCCGAACCGCCCTGCCTTTGTGGCTGCGACATTTCCCGATTACGTCGTCTTCAAGGGATCTCTGGACAACATCGTCGCTGAGGGGTACTTCGAAAGGGACTGGACTTTGCCCAAGGAGCAGGCGGAGAAGCTGAAGGCCACCGGGGCGATACAGGTTCGATGACGCCAACAAGCAAATATGAGGATCTGAGCCCGGAGGAGTTCCGGCGGCTCGGTTATGAAGTGATTGACTGGATTGCCGACTATCTGGAGGATGTGAGAAGCCGCCCTGTGCTGCCGGACGTAAAGCCCGGCGAATTGGTCGACAAGCTGCCCGCATCGCCGCCCGAGCACGGTTCGGACATCGAGGACATCTTCGACGACTTCCGCCGAATCATCCTGCCGCATGTCACCCACTGGAACCATCCTCGCTTTATGGCCTATTTTTCGATCTCCGCATCCGCGCCCGGCATTCTTGCCGAAGCGCTGATTGCCGCGCTGAATACCAACGGCATGGTATGGAAGTCGAATCCGGCTGGAACCGAGCTGGAAGAGGTGACGCTGGGATGGATTCGCGAGTGGCTTGGCCTGCCGTCCCATTACTTCGGCATGATTCATGACACTGCGTCCACCAGCACCATGCACGCCATCGCTGCCGCGCGCTGCTGGATCGATCCCGGCGTACGGTTCACAGGCGGCTCCCGCGGTCTGACCCTCTACACTTCCCAGGAGGCCCATTCCTCTGTCGAGAAAGGCGCGATCGCGATTGGAATCGGCCAGGATAACGTGCGCAAGGTGCCGGTGGACTCCGACTACCGGATGTGTCCGAAACGGCTGCGGGAGATGATCCGCCAGGATCGCGACGCGGGCAAGACGCCCTTCTGCGTTGTCCCGACTGTGGGGACCACATCGACAACGAGCATCGACCCGGTGCCGGCAATCGCTGACATCGCCGAGCAGGAAAGACTGTGGATGCACGTCGACGCCGCATATGGCGGGGCAGCGGCGGTGGTTCCCGAGCTAAAGCATCTGCTCGAAGGGTGTGAGCGAGCGGATTCGATTGTGATGAATCCTCACAAGTGGTTCTTCACGCCGCTGGACCTTAGCGCTTTCTACACACGCCACCCCCAAATCCTGCGAGACGCCTTCGCTCTCATTCCTGAATACCTGCGCACACAAACCGACCCGCGCGCCGTGAACTACATGGACTACGGCGTCCCGCTCGGGCGGCGGTTCCGTGCTCTGAAGCTGTGGTTTGTCCTCCGATATTTCGGCCGCGAAGGGATTGCGGCGATCATTCGGAATCACATCATGTGGGCGGGGGAGTTTGCGGAGCTGGTCCGGCGGAGCGAGAATTTCGAACTGACCGCCCCTGTCACGCTGTCTCTTGTCTGCTTTCGTTATCGGGGAACCGACGAGCAGAACCAGCAATTGCTCGAAGAGATCAATCGCTCCGGAATGGCGTTCCTGTCTTCAACCACGGTGAACGGACGCTTCATGATCCGCCTTGCTATCGGGAACCTCCGTACGACCAGAGACGATGTCATGGCTGTATGGGACTTGATTCGCACATCGGCTGCGCGGATGTTTGCGTAGCTACTTGATGATCCGGAAGAGATTGGAGTAGTCGTCGGTCCACAGCGGAGCGTCAGGCCGCGACAGCAGCGGCGCGCCGTTGTGAAACGGAAGGCTGGCGATTCTGGAGTAATCGGAGGCAAGCAGCACCCAGGTCGTGCCGTAGCATTCACCGTCCTTCGAATCGTCCGTATCAACCACTATGGCGGCCTTCCCGAGGTCGCGCGCAGCGGCGCCGACCACCGGGATGAGATCAAGAAAGCGGTTCGACACATGCAAGGCCAGAATCCCGTCCGGGGCAAGGTGACGGAAGTAAAGCAGCATCGCCTCCCGCGTGAGCAGGTGCACGGGAATCGAATCGCTGGAGAAGGCGTCGACGGCGAGGACGTTGTAAGACTGCGGAGGTTCCCGTTCCATCGATTGCCGCGCATCGCCAAGAACGACTTCAATCGACGCCCGCGAGTCGCTCAGATAGGTGAACTCTTTCTTCGCCACCTCAACGACCAGCGGATTGATCTCGTAAATCCGCATCACGTCTCCAGGCCGGCCGTAAGCCGCGAGCGTGCCGGTGCCCAGCCCAACAACGCCAATGCGCCGGGGTCCGGCATAAGCGGTAAGCTGCAATGCCTGAGCCACTCCGGTTTCTGCACAGTAGTAGGTCGTGGGCTTCCTTCGGAGCTGCGGGTTCAGCCACTGCTCGCCATGAGTGATCGAGCCGTGGAGCAGAAGGCGGTAAGCATCCTCCTCGTGCGCTTCGCCCGTCTGCCGGACTCGGAGCAGGCCGTAGAAATTGCGGCCCACATACCGGTAGTCCTTCACATGCTCCTGCGCGACAACAAGTACGAACGTGAGCAGAACAGCGGCGGGCATCACGACTCCCGTCGATATCGGCTTCCAGTGCCACCCATCGGCCCGGGACTCATCGCGATGCAGCAGAACCGCTGCGAGGATGACGCAGAGCGCCAGCGCCGTATGAAATTCAAAGTAGCCCCGGAACACAAGGGGAGCCATCAGGCCGACAAAAACGCCTCCGAACGCGCCTCCAAGGGCAATCATCAGGTAGAAGGAGGTGAGGTAGCGAGCCGGCGGCTTCAGCCGCACCAGTTCGCCATGACAGAACATGCAGCAGACAAAGAAGGCGAGAAGGAGGAGCGGAATGATGAGCTTCAGGTCCGGCTGTTCGACAGCACCCCAGAGGAAGTAGGTCATCGCAGCCAGGGAAGGCGTCAGAAGACCGAGAAAAAGACGGCGGTGGTACCAGTCCTTGCCGTCGAAGCAAAGGATGAAGGTCAGCAGGTAGAGCGACAGTGGCGCGATCCACAGGAAAGGCACGGATGCGATGTCCTGGCAGAGGTAGTTCGTTACGGACAGCAGCAGCATGGAGGCACAGGCGGAAAGCAGCAGCCACATCACGTAATACCCCCGGGCTGGCGCCCCGGAAGAGCTTTCCTCTCCCCCGCCGTATTCTGCCGCTTGCGGAATCTTCGCTGTCGCATGCCGGAGCGTGTGGACGGCTGTGGCTCCGCAGAGAAAGGCGAAGAGCCAGTATCCGCCCGACCACGATAATGCCTGCCATCGTGCGGAAAGAAGCGGCTCAATCAGGAATGGATAGCTGAGCAGCGCGAGCATCGACGCGAGGTTCGACAGCGCAAACAGCCGGTAAGGCATGGCGCTCGCACGAGCGCAAACATACCAGGACTGAAGCAGAGGACCGGTGGTCGAAAGCACCAGATACGGCAGCCCAACGCTCGTCGCAAGCAGCGCGAGAATTCTGGGAATCGGATTTTCCGCTCCTGCAGGGCGCCAGCTGCTCGACGGCGCTAGCGGCAGCGTGAGAGCGGACGCGGCAATCAGCCCACAGTGCAGCGCCGCCTGCGCGCGCAAGGAAAGCCGGCAAACCTTATGAGCGTAGAGATAACCCGCAACCAGAGCCGTCTGAAAGAACAGCATGCACGTCGTCCAGACGGCCGCTGTTCCTCCGAACCATGGCAGAATTACCCGCGCGATGATCGGTTGAACCTGGAACAGTAGGAAGGCGCTGACGAAAATGGTGAGAGCGTACAGGACCAATCACTTCTAAGGCTACAACGACTCCTGCCGGCTCTGCTCTTCCCGTTGACGGGATTCCAGAGTTGTATACAAAGGGCTGCTTTCGGATGACGGCCGAAATCACTTCAATCCGGCCGAGTCTATGGAGGAGAGGAAGTGGGCGGCGCCTTGTGTCTTCAAACGATTGCTGGCGCGCTAGTGTCCCCGTCCCAGCCGCTGCAGGCGGAAGGCTGCTCCCGAGAGTACACAAAACGTGCAGGTGATGGCTAGCATGTACAACGTATGGCATCAACACGCAAGCACGACAGATTGGCTTTCAGAGGAGAACCCGGCATTGCATATGCTAGCGTCCACAAAGGCACGCGCGAACTCAAACCCGAGGGGTCTCACAAGCTTAATGGAGCTCACAAGCTCAACGGATCTCACAAGCGGCAGGAGTCAGCAGATGCTTTGACCTCAACGGCTCGAAAGGGGCCTCGGAGGCTGTTACCGGTCGGCGCTGATGTCATACCCGGACAGGGCGTACACTTTCGGGTATGGGCGCCACGTCGCAAACGAGTCGACGTAGTGTCCCCGGAGGGGAAACTGCTTGCGCATCTCGAGCCTGAGGGGAACGGCTATTTCTCCGGTCTTTGTGAGATGGCAACAGCCGGGACTCTGTATCGCTACCGGCTGGACGGAAAGGGGGACTACCCGGATCCAGCCTCACGCTACCAGCCGGACGGCCCGCACGGTCCCTCCTGTGTCGTGGATCCGGGAACCTTCCACTGGACCGACACCGATTGGGAGGGCGTCGGTATCGAGGGCCAGGTCATCTATGAAATGCATGTTGGCACGTTCACGAGAGAGGGCACATGGCGTGCGGCAATGCAGGAGTTGAAAGAGCTGGCCGACTGCGGAATCACCGTGATCGAAATGATGCCGGTGGCCGAATTCCCGGGCCGCTTCGGGTGGGGCTATGACGGCGTGGATCTGTTCGCTCCAACCTGGCTCTATGGAAAGCCCGACGATCTCCGCGCCTTCGTGAAT
>JADGHK010000649.1 GCA_019686145.1 Bryobacteraceae bacterium
CTGGTTGGTCCGACAACAGGCCCCCTCCTTCGCCTGGAGCAGAATACACGCCTGCGCCTGGTGGTCCCCGTCCCCGAAACCGACATTGGCATTCTGCCGATCGGCAGCCGCGTTTCCTTCTCTCTCCCCGCTTACAAAGGGGAACTTTTCTACGGGACTGTCACACGCGCCTCGCACTCTCTCAACCCGCAGACTCGCGCGATGGCGGTCGAGCTTGACGTTGAGAATTCGCGTGGACGTCTGGCGCCGGGCATGTATCCCGAAGTGCTTTGGCCCGTGCGAAAGGGCAGAGCTTCGCTTCTGGTTCCCCCAACCGCCATCGTCACCACAACCGAGCGGACGTTTGTCATTCGTGACAACGGCGGGAAGGCCGAGTGGGTCAATGTTTCGCGCGGCGCTGCTTCGGGTGAACTGGTCCAGGTTCTCGGACCGCTAAAGCCGGGGGATCGCATTGTAAGGCGCGGATCGGACGAGATTCGAGAGGGAACGCTCCTCTCCAGATGACCGGCGGCCGTCTCGGCCTCTGCACTCACGATCCCTTGCCGACCTCGCCCGCGCCTTTCGAGGGCTTGCAGCGGTAGACCTCCGGCTCCCTGCCGTACTGCTGGCGATAAGCGCGGCTGATTGACTCGGCGAACTCATCGTAACGGCCGCGCTCCATCAGGCTCACAATGCAGCCTCCGAAGCCGCCGCCAGTCATTCTGGCTCCCAGGACACCGGGAATTGCCAGGGCGGCATCCACCAGGAAATCAAGCTCCGGGCAGCTCACCTCATAGTCATGCTGGAGGCTCCTGTGCGACGAGACGAGGAGCTTCCCCATCTCTTCGATGTCGCCGCGTTCGCAGGCAGCGACAAAAGCTTCAACCCGCTCATTTTCTGATGTCACGTGCCGGGCCCGGCGGAAGACTGCGTCCGGGATCGTAGGCTCAAGGGCATCCAGCTCACGGCTTGCGATCTCGCGAAGGCTCCTCACGTTCGGATAGCGGCGCTGGATCTTTTCCACGGCATCCCCGCACTCCCTGACGCGGTCCCGGTAGGCGGACTGGCCGAGTTCGTGCTTCACCATGGAGTTCACGGCGGCAATTTCGATGCCGTCGGGCAGCCTCACCGGGCGATGTTCGAGCGTCATGCAGTCGATCAGAATGGCCGCATTTTCCTGTCCGAAGACCGAGACGTACTGATCCATGACGCCGCAGGGCATTCCGGCGAAGTTGTTTTCGGCGCGCCTTGCAATACGAGCCAGTTCCAACGGCGGTATGGAATGGTCGCGGAGGAGCGCGAGAGCCGCTGACACCTCAAGGGCAGCCGATGAGCTCAATCCCGCTCCCAACGGCACATCGCTCTGAATCAGCAAGTCCACCGGCTGCAAAGGGTGGCCCATGCGGTGAATCTCAACCGCAACCCCAAGCACGTAATCGCTCCAGTCCCGGGACGGCTTCTGCCTGGGAACATCGGCTATCGGCCAGGCCCTGCTTTCCTGGTTGTTCTCAGAGCGGATCCGCAGCCTGCCGGCGTCGTTCGGCGCCGATACAACAAAGCAGGCGTATTCCAAAGCGATGGGCAGCACCAGGCCGGAGTTATAGTCTGTATGCTCTCCAATGAGATTTACCCGGCCTGGGGCGCGAAACACGCGAATGCCGTCGGTCGAACCGTAAACCTCTTTGTGACGCTCGACTAAACGTGCCGCTTGGACAGCCAAAGCAGGAACCCTCCGAAGAGCAGCATCAGCACGCCGCTGTACAGGTTCACATTCGACGTTGTCAGCGCGGCGCGCGTCTCTGGCGAGAATACGCCCATCGAAACCAGAATCAGGCCCAGCAGGGCGAAGAAAATGCCCGAAGGTATGCGCAGATCAAACATCGAGTTACCAGAAGAGCAGGTTCAGCAGCACTCCGGCAAGGGCCACGGCAATGCCGAGTTGCGCGGGGCGCTTGTACCAGACTTCGTGCCTGTCGTGCGGGATTTCCGTGAGCCCGTAGACCAGGCCCTTCAGCTCAGACGCGGGTTTCGGCTTTGTCGCGAGGCTGACCGCGATCGTGACCACGAAGCAGGCCGCCCACGCAAAGATCGCAATCCAGAAGTTCTGCGCCATCGTCGACGGGAACTCGTGCCACACGCCCAGATACCCGCCCTTGCCTTCGGCTACCGTCAAGCCATGCGTCAGGGCCGCGGCCGCTGTCCCCGCCAGCAGCCCCGTGAATGCGCCATGCCCCGTACTCCGCCTCCAGAACATGCCAAGCAGAAAGGTGGCAAACAGCGGGGCATTGACGAATCCGAATACCAGCTGCAGCAGATCCATGATGTTGTTGTAGAGCTGGGCCAGGTAAGCCGTTGCAATCGAAAGGGCGATGCCGAAGACGGTCGTCACGCGGCCGACCATCAGATAGTGGGAGTCCGGCGCATTCTTCCGTATGTAACTCTGATAGATATCGTAGGTCCAGACCGTGTTGAATGCGGTCACGTTGCCCGCCATTCCCGACATAAACGACGCCATCAGCGC
>JADGHK010000650.1 GCA_019686145.1 Bryobacteraceae bacterium
GTCGAATCTGCTGGCTTCGGGATGGCTTCTCGGAGAGAAGTATCTTGTGAACCGGGCGGCCCTGCTGGACATTCCGGTCGGGAAGGGAAGAGTGATCCTCTTTGGGTTCCGGCCTCAGTACCGGGCTCAAAGCTATCAGACTTTCAAGCTGTTCTTCAACGCTTTGACGAGCGGGGTTGAGTAGCCGGAGGGCGACAGCAGGCGCCGCTCCGGCTGTGTAAGGAAGGCTGCTTAGTGGCGTAAGCTCTCGAGCAGCTTGATCGCGGAAGCGATGTCCTGCATCCGCTGGGCCTGGTCGGGAATCTCGCGCTCGATGATCAGCGGATTCGTGTAGCCGATCTCTTTGAGCTTGTTGATAAACCGTTCCATGCCGACCGAGCCCTGGCCGAGCGGCTTTTCCGTTCCGAGAGCGCCGGGAACGCCTTTCGGCGGCCAGTCGCCGTCCTTGCAGTGCACGGTCACAACATGAGGGGCAAGCAGACCAAGCGCCTCGATCGGATCGCCGGTGCCGTACAGGATCATATTTGCCGGGTCAAAATTGATTCGCAGATTGGGGCGGTCGACGTCCTTGATGAACCGGAGCAACACGTCCGCCGGTTCCTGGCCGGTTTCGAGCGCGAAGGTCTGTCCATACCTGGCCGCGTGGTCGCAGATCCGCCGCACTTCGTCCCGGACAGCGACGTAGGCGGGCGCAGTGGAGTCGTGGGGCACGAAGCCGACATGGCAGCCGATGCCGGGAACTCCAAGCTGGGCGGCGAGATCGCTGATCTTCAGCGTCCGCTCCACGCGCTCCTTCCGGGTGCTTTCCGGGATGAATCCGACGGTTCGCTCCACCGTCGGGATATCCGCGTAATCCTCGCCCGCATAGGCTCCGACGAGGGTGAAGATGCGGAAGTTGCACGCTTCAAGAGCGCTTTTCCACGCTTCGGCCGCGCCTTCCAGTGGATAGTCGCCGGGGATGCCCAATTGGCCGCACCGCAAGCCGAGCTTCGTGTACTCGGCGAGGGTTGCTCGCGGGTCAGCCGTAGCCCAGAAAATAACACCAATCTCTCGTTCGCTTAAAGTTTGCATGGCACTAACTCTCCGTCTTTCGCCCTGGCTGTTCGCAACAACCGCGCGAGCTTTACCGCTGCGGCAGACATCTCAGGTGGGCAGAATTCAGGCTGCCGGTTCTCACGGCAGCACTCTATGAAGTATCTGATCTCGGCTTCGTAGCCGTCCGTCTCCGGCAGCTTCACCGTCTCGTCGCAACCGTCGATGCGGTACAAGGCAGGGGGGCGGTAGGCCGAGCTGTAGTCAACCGTGCCCTCTTCGAAGGTGACCGTATACTCCATCACGAAGGGGTAGGCCTTCGGATGCAGCCATCCGCCCGCGACGACGACCTCCGGAACGTTCGGGTAATGGAGACGCGCGGAAATCCAGTCGATGCCCCGCGCAAGGTCTTCATGGCCGGTGGCCGAAACTGCTTCGGGCAGGCCGAACAGGTGCAGGCACATGTCGATGTCATGCACCAGAAGGTCGACGACCGCGCCCCCGCTCCTTTCCGTGTCCGACAGCCATTTACTCCAGGTGGGAGCGGCGCAGCGGCGGCGGAAGCTGGCGCACTTGACCTTCCCGAGCCGTCCGCTGTCGATGAATTCCCGTAAGGGGACGTAAGCAGGGAAAAACCGCAGTACCTGAGCGACCATCAGAATCCGTCCGGATTCGCGGGCCGCCTTGATCATAGCTTCCGCTTCCGCGCCGTCCAGGGCCATGGGCTTCTCGACGAGCACGTGCTTGCCGGCCCGCAAGGCCTCGATGGCGATTTCCGCATGCAGATGGGTCGGCAGACACAGGTCAAATGCTTCGATGTCCGGA
Source organism: Bryobacteraceae bacterium (assembly GCA_019686145.1). GTDB lineage: Bacteria > Acidobacteriota > Terriglobia > Bryobacterales > Bryobacteraceae > JADGHK01. Next base: position 1,858 of record JADGHK010000650.1, read on the forward strand.
TCCCGGAGTGCGTCCTTGATGTCGCGATATTTCCGCACCTGGCTGAAGTCGTGCTTCTCGCCCGGGCGGTCGAGATTTCCCTGAACTGCGCTCAGATCACCGGCGAGCTTCTCCGGTACATCGCTGACGACGGCAAACAGTTGTGCCTCCGGGATCGCTTGCAGCGCCTTGATATGGGTGCTGCCCATGAACCCGAGGCCGGCTACAGCAATACGCATAGATACTGTACTCTAACACGAGCACGTACCTCCGGGCCTCTCCCTGCCGTTCGCCTTGCTAAATCGACATGTTAACGACCTGGAACCGGAACCTCTCGGGAGGCAGCGATGAAATCGGTTCCGGGCTCATCCTGGCCCATGTCTCGTACGCCTTGGTCGCGACGGATTCGTTCAGGTAGAAGAGAAACTGATCGGAAAAGCAGGAAAGCGGAGGCGGCTGCCGGAACGTCAGGCGGAGGCCGACTGCGTGCTCCAGTTCCGCGCCTTCGGGCGAGACTGCCTTGTCGGAAAGCAGCGTGACAAAACTGCTGCGGCCGACATGCGGCCAGACGTCAGGACGAAGCAACGCGCGCAGGTTGCTGCGCCTCTCAAACATTGTCTCGCACTGACGGATCCATTCCAGGATGCTGTCGCCCCACTGCCA
>JADGHK010000651.1 GCA_019686145.1 Bryobacteraceae bacterium
CTTCCGGCCAGAGAAACCATGACACTGAGCGAGTATCTCGCCGAGCAGACGAGACTGGTCGAAGGAGCGCTCGACCGGTGCGTTCCCCAGGAGTTCGTCCCGCCGGAAATCATTCATCGCGCCATGCGCTACAGCCTTTTCGCCGGCGGGAAGCGCATCCGGCCGATTCTCTGCATCGCAGCCGCGCGTACCATCTCCGATGATGTCGATGGCATCGAAATGGCCGCCTGCACTCTCGAACTGATTCATACCTATTCCCTGATTCATGACGACTTGCCGGCGCTGGACAACGATGATTTGAGGCGCGGCCGCCCCACCTGCCACAAAGTGTTTGGGGAAGCGATGGCGATTCTGGCTGGCGATTCGTTGCTGACTTTGGCCTTTCAGGTCCTGTCGCAGCTTCCCGGCCTCGATCCCGCAAGAAAGATCCGTCTCATTGAGGAGCTCTCCACAGCTTCGGGCACCGTGGGCGGGATGATCGGCGGACAGGTGCACGATCTCGAAGGCGAAGGCAAAGAACCCACGAAGGATCTGCTCGAATCGATCCACCGGGCCAAGACTGGAGCTCTCCTCAAAGCCAGCGTTCGAATGGGCGCCATCTACGCAGGCGCAAGCGACGCCGAGCTTGCCAGTCTTACCTGTTACGGCGACCGAATCGGTCTCGCATTTCAAATCGTGGACGACATCCTGGATGTGGAGCAGTCCTCCGAGGCTCTGGGAAAGACAGCCGGCAAAGATGCCGTTCAGCGAAAGATTACGTTCCCTGCCGTTTATGGACTCGAGCGCTCTCGTCTCATGGCTGAGGAGGAACGCAAGGCCGCACATCGGGCTTTGGAGCAGTTCGGTCCCAGAGCGCAGAGGCTGCGCGAGCTGGCGGACCTGATTGTCAGCCGGACTGCATGAAGACAGCGCGGCAGCGGATCGATCAACTCCTGGTGGACCGCGGACTCGTCGAATCGCGAGAGCGCGCCCGCGCCTATATCCTTGCCGGCTACGTGTTTGTCAACGGCCAGCGCGCGGATAAGGCGGGGCAGACCGTGCCGGTGGACAGCCGTATCGAAATAACCGAACGCATACCGTATGTCAGCCGCGGCGGCTTCAAACTGGAAGCGGCGCTTCGAGAGTTTCATATCGATGTGCAGGATCGTGTCTGCGTCGACGTCGGGGCTTCAACCGGCGGGTTCACGGATGTTCTGCTGCAGCATGGGGCCTTGCGGGTGTATGCGGTAGACGTCGGTACGGGGCAGCTTGACTGGAAGCTCCGAAACGATCCGCGGGTGGTCGTACGCGAAGGGCTGAACGCGCGTTACATGACCGTGGAAGACTTGGGCGAACGCGTCGACCTTGCCGTTTCTGATGTCAGTTTCATCTCGGTTACGCTGCTACTGCCCGCCATGGCGGGGGTGCTGCATGAGAAGGGAGAGCTGGTTATACTCGTCAAACCACAATTTGAAGTGGGAAGAGGGCAAGTGGGAAAGGGCGGTATCGTACGCGATCCGGAGTTGCATCGCCAGGCATGTGAGCGGGTGGAGAATGCTGTCCGCGAACTTGGGTTCAAGACGGAGTTGATGGAAAGTCCGATCCTCGGCGCGGAGGGCAACAAGGAGTTCTTGCTGCATGGATACCATTAGGACGGTCGGCATTATCACGAAGCCGGGCGTCGACAAGGCGGCCAGGCTCGTTCCTGAACTGATCGACTGGCTGAAGCAGAGACGCATCGAGACACGATACGACGAAACGACCGCAGAGTATCTTAACGCCAGGAATGGAATCCCGCGGGCGCAGGTTCCTGATGGCACGCAGCTCGTGATCGTGCTCGGAGGCGACGGTACGCTGCTATCCGCCGCCCGGGCTGTCGGAAGCCGGGAGATTCCGATTCTCCCCGTGAATCTTGGCGGGCTCGGCTTCCTCACTGCGATCACGGTGGACGAGGTGTTTCCGGAGCTGGAGCGCGCGCTTCTCGGCGAGCACCGGATCGGAAACAGGCGGATGCTGCACTGTGAGCTGAAGCGCGGCACTGAAGTCGTGGCCGAATATGAAGCCTTGAACGACGTCGTGGTTACAAAGGCGGCTCTGGCGCGCATGATCGACCTCGACGCCTTCGTTGACAATCACCCGATGGCGAGCTACAAGGCGGACGGGCTCATCATCTCCACTCCCACGGGTTCCACGGCCTATTCCCTGTCGGCGGGCGGTCCCATCGTCTTCCCGTCCGTCGAAGCCATCTGCATTACGCCCATTTGTCCGCATACGCTAACGTTTCGTCCCGTGCTGGTCCCGGACACAACAGTGATCCAGGTCGTCTCAGGCGCCAAGGATGGAGAAGCTTACCTTACGGTGGACGGGCAAGTTGGTGAGCCGCTGCGGATGAACGACCGGATTGTCTGCCACAGTTCGGTGCATCAAGTGCGTCTGATCCGGCCGCCCAAGATGCTTTTCTTCGACGTTCTCCGGGAAAAGCTCAAATGGGGCGAGCGTTGAGAAAGCTT
>JADGHK010000652.1 GCA_019686145.1 Bryobacteraceae bacterium
CTACGACCTCAAGGACTCGAAGTCCAGCATCGAGCTCAACGAGAAGGAGCACAAGATTCTCGTTGCCAGCAAGGACGAGTTTAAGCTGAAGGCAACGATTGACATTTTGCAAAGCAAGCTCGTGAAGCGGAATGTGCCTCTCAAGGGTTTGACCTACGGTCCCGTTCAGCCGGCGGCGGGTTCTACGGTGCGGCAGGAGATTACACTGCAGCAGGGAATTCCGACCGACAAGGCGAAAGACATCGTGAAGCGAATCAAGGAGAGCAAGAAGAAGGTCCAGGCGTCGATTCAGGGCGACTTTGTGCGGGTGGTTGGCAAAGATCGCGACACCCTGCAGGAGGTAATCCGGATGCTCCGCCAGGAGGACTTCGGCATCGATATGCAGTTCACCAACTACCGGTCCAACTAACGTGCCGCGCCGCATCGAATCCCATTTCATCCAGGGCCCGGTGGGCCGTCTTGAAGCGCTGCTGGAGGAACCTGAAGACAGGGAGCCTGTCGAAGCCGCGCTCGTTTGTCACCCGCATCCGCAGTTTGGCGGTACGATGCACAACAAGGTCGTGCACCGTTTGGCCCGCGCCCTGCGGCGCTCCGGTGCGGTTGTGCTGCGGTTCAACTACCGGGGAGTCAATATGAGCGAAGGGGCGTACGACCACGGAATCGGCGAAGTGGAGGATGCGAGGGCCGCGTTGTCCTGGCTTCTGAACCGGTATCCGAATCTGCCCTACACGCTGGCCGGTTTCTCGTTTGGTTCTCGCATTGTGCTCCGTCTCTGTGCCGACCTTCCAGGGGTGTCGAGGGTGATAGCCGTCGGGTTCCCGACAGTGTACAAGGACACAAGCTATGTCGACAGGTGCACGGCGCCTCGGATCTTCATCCAAAGCACAAACGATGAGCACGGTCCGCTGCCCGACCTGAAAGCCCTTGTCGATAAGCTTCCGGAGCCAAAGCGGCTCATCACGGTCGAGGCGAAAGATCATTTCTTTGGCGGCGCGCTCGACCCGTTTGAAGAGGTTGTCGCCGGTCTCGGGCCGGCAGTCCCGGTGCAGGCCGCCCCTTAACCACCAGACATCCTTCCATGATCACAGTTGCACTTCTGTTGGCCTCGAATGTTTTCATGACGTTTGCCTGGTATGGACACCTCAAATACCGGCGTGCTCCCATGCTGACTGCAATTCTCGCGAGCTGGCTGATTGCGTTCGTCGAGTATTGCTTCCAGGTTCCGGCCAATCGCATGGGTTATGGCCGCTTTAGCGCTTTCCAGCTAAAGATCATCCAGGAGGTCATTACCCTGGTGGTATTCATCGTCTTTGCCTATGCCTATTTGGGCGAACAGCTGCGGTGGAACTACGTCGTTTCGTTCCTGTGTGTGCTTGCCGCTGTCGCTTTTGCTTTCTGGGGCAGAGGCTGACCTCCGTTCGTCCAACACGTCTACACTAGAAACAGAGGTTGTTATGTGGCGAGCCATTCTCGCTGCCGTCCTGGCCATCGCCCCCTTGATGGCGGCCAATATACGGCTCTTCCTTACTGACGGCGGATACCACCTGGTACGCGAGTACAAAGTGCTTTCCGACCGTGTACGCTACTACAGCGTCGAGCGGGGGGAGTGGGAGGAGATCCCGCTGGAACTTGTGGATCTGAAAAAGACGGAAGCCTTCATTCGGGAGCGCGAGGAAGCCCAGCGTGAGCAGGCGGCCGCGATGGACGAGGAAGAACGAGAGGAGCGCCGTATGCGCGAAGAAGCGGCGCGGGTGCCGATGGAGCCGGGAGTCTATTTCGTCGAGGGCGACCAGCTCACTGCCATCAAGCAGGCGGAATCCAAGATCCACGCCAACAAGCGCCGCGCGATCCTGAAAGCCATCGCACCCATCCCCATAGTCTCCGGAAAATCCACCGTCGAGTTGGACGGCGAAAAGTCCCAGACCGTGATCCGCACGGACAAGCCGGAATTTTACATTCGGCTCTCGGCCGACCAGCGCTTCGGCATCGCGCAGCTCAAGCCGAAAAAGGGCGCGCGCGTGGTCGATGAAGTCGAGAAAATTCCGGTGTCGGAGGAAATCTTCGAGAAGATCGAAATGGTGGACGTTTTCCGGCGACAGGTTTCCGACGGCGTCTACAAGATCTGGCCGGTGAACCCGCTCAAGCCGGGCGAGTACGCAGTGGTTGAGTACACGGAGGGCAAAGTGAACGTCCAGGTCTGGGATTTCTCCTGCCAGCCCCTGGGTAAGTAGCTCTTAGCGGAAGTTCTCCACCATCATGATGTCCGAGTCGCTCTGGTCCACCTGGTTGTACAGAGCCCACTGGCCGTCCGCGGAGATGGCCAAGCCTGCGTTGAATGGCCGCTTGTCGAAGGTGAGGATCTGCGAGTCACGATTTGTGCGCAAGTCGCGGAATCGCAGGTAATACTTTACGCCGACCGACTCCACTTCCTGCCGGTCGAGATAATACAAGCCGCTGGGAGTGATCGCCCAATAGGACCAGAAGCCTGA